>NZ_CP104270.1:2735000-3040883 GCF_045277075.1 Seonamhaeicola sp. MEBiC01930
ATTAGATAAACTAGGTTGGAGGGCTTCTGATACTGCTGAAATAGCTTTTGATAATGTAAAAGTTCCTGCTAATCAATTATTAGGGGAAGAAAATCAAGGGTTTTCATATATACTGCAGCACTTTGCAATTGAACGTTTAGTAATGGGGGTAAATGCACATGCCCGTGCAGAATATGCACTAGAATATACTTTAAATTACATGTCTGAAAGAACTGCTTTTGGAAAGGAATTAGATAAATTTCAGGCTTTAAGACATAGGTATGTAGAAATGTATGCCCAAATGGAAATTTGTAAAACATATAACTATGCGGTTGCCGCAAGTTTAGAGAAAGGTGAATATGTGGTTAAAGAGGCTTCCATTTCTAAATTAAAATCTACTGAAATGGCAGATAAAGTAATTTATGAATGTATGCAATTTTTGGGAGGGTATGGGTATATGGAAGATTATCCTTTAGCAAGATTATTGCGTGATAGTAGGTTAGGACCTATAGGAGGTGGTACTTCTGAAATATTAAAAGAAATTATTGGTAAAATGGTTATTGATAAAAAGAATTACAAGCCGGCAACATAATTTGTTTAATGAATTGTAAATTATAAATTAGTTTTTATATTTGCACTCCAAAATTTTAAAAGAAGGGAGGTTAAGGCACTATGTTAGTTGTACCAATTAAAGAAGGAGAAAATATAGATAGAGCTCTAAAGCGTTATAAAAGAAAGTTTGATAAAACTGGAAGAAAAAGAGCTTTACAAACACGTAAGCAGTACACTAAACCTTCTATTGCTAGAAGAGCATTAGTCCAAAAGGCACAATATGTTCAAAAGCTAAGAGACGCAGAAGAAGTTTAATTAATTATTATAATATTGAAATCCCACTTTTAGTGGGATTTTTTTTGTGCTTAATTCTTTTGTATCTTTATTTTTCTACTATACCAATATTTAAATGTCATTACAATCATTTTCAGATTATCTATTATTAGAAAAAAAATATTCAAAATTAACGGTTGATGCTTATATAAAAGATTTAAGCAACTTTATGGAATTTATAAAATCTGAATATCAAGATAGTGATATTAGTAAGGTGAATTATGCCCAAATTAGAAGTTGGATTGTTTTTATGGTTGAAAATGGTTTGTCTAACAGGAGTATAAACAGGAAGGTTTCAGCTTTAAATACCTATATTAAATTCCTTTTAAAAGTTGGTGATATTAAAACTAACCCATTGTTAAAGCATAAAGCTTTAAAGACTAGTAAAAAAATACAAGTGCCTTTTTCTGAAAATGAAATTGATATGGTATTGGAGAGCATATATGACGGTGATGATTTTGAAAGTACTCGAAACAAATTAATCGTAGAACTGTTTTATACTACAGGAATCAGGAGAATTGAATTAATAAACCTAACACTTTCAAGTGCAGATTTAGAAAACAAAACATTAAAAGTACTTGGGAAGAGAAATAAAGAGCGTATTGTTCCGTTATTAAGTTCTGTTCAAAAAACAATGCATAACTATTTAATAGCTAGAAATAAATTAGATACTATTGCAGATACACAGAGCTTGTTTTTAACAAAAAAGGGTATTAAAATTTATGAAACACTTGTTTACAGAATAATAAATACCTATTTTAGTGAGGCATCTTCTAAAGTCAAAAGAAGCCCACATATATTAAGGCATTCTTTTGCAACTCATTTGCTAAACCAAGGTGCCGATATCAATGCTGTTAAAGAGCTTTTAGGACATTCTAGTTTGGCTGCTACACAAATTTATACTCACAATAGTATAGCCGAATTAAAAAAAGTGCATATAAAGGCACATCCAAGAAGTAAAAAGTAACAGATGAAATTATTGTCTAACCAAAAAAAGAAAAGTATGAAAGTAAACACGCAATCAGTTAACTTTAGCGCTGACAAAAAGCTTTTAGAATTCATTCAAAAAAGAATGGATAAACTGGATATGTTTTATGACAAGGTTATTAAGTCTGATGTTTATTTAAAAGTTGAGAACACGAGCGACAAGGAAAATAAAATCTTTGAAGCAAGAGTAAGTGTCCCGGGAGATAGCTTTGTTGTGAAAAAACAATGTAAATCTTTTGAAGAAGGGGCAGATATGGCAGCATCTTCATTAGAAAGGCAACTAAAAAAACGAAAAGAAAAATTAAGAGCTCATTTATAGTGAAAAATTTTCAAAAAATGTTTTGAATAAAAAAATAAATCAATACATTTGCAGTCCGTTAGAAATAGCGGGCTTTTTTTATGCATAAAATTGTATAAAAATGCCGATGTAGCTCAGCTGGCTAGAGCAGCTGATTTGTAATCAGCAGGTCGTGGGTTCGAGTCCCTCCATCGGCTCAAAAAAAGAAAAAGTTCTTTAAAATACTGGAAAATTAATTGGGAAGATACTCAAGCGGCCAACGAGGACAGACTGTAAATCTGTTGGTTTTTACCTTCGCAGGTTCGAATCCTGCTCTTCCCACAAATAATTTTGATTATTAAATTAGCAAGTTTGCTTGCTAAATTGCGGGAGTAGCTCAGTTGGTAGAGCGTCAGCCTTCCAAGCTGAATGTCGCCAGTTCGAACCTGGTCTCCCGCTCAAAATTCCTGCGAAGGCAGGAATCTCATTTGAATTAATGAGGATGTAAACACTTTACGCCGGCGTAGCTCAGGGGTAGAGCGTTTCCTTGGTAAGGAAGAGGCCACGGGTTCAAATCCCGTCGTTGGCTCAAAATTAAATTGAATTAGAATACACTAATATTATTATATAACTAAGATTAAATTATTTTAACATGGCAAAAGGAACTTTTGATCGTTCAAAACCACATTTAAATATAGGTACTATTGGACACGTTGATCACGGTAAAACAACTTTAACAGCTGCTATTACAAAAGTATTAGCTGACGCAGGTTTATCTGAGGCTAAAGATTTCGATCAAATCGATAACGCTCCAGAAGAAAAAGAAAGAGGTATTACAATTAATACGTCTCACGTTGAGTATCAAACAGCTAACCGTCACTATGCACACGTTGACTGTCCAGGTCACGCCGATTATGTAAAGAACATGGTTACTGGTGCTGCTCAAATGGATGGTGCTATTTTAGTGGTTGCTGCTACAGATGGTCCAATGCCACAAACTCGTGAGCACATCTTATTAGGTCGTCAGGTAGGTATTCCTCGTATCGTTGTTTTCTTAAACAAAGTTGATATGGTTGATGATGAAGAGCTATTAGAGCTTGTTGATATGGAAGTTAGAGATTTATTGTCTTTCTATGAATATGATGGAGATAATGGTCCTGTAATTTCTGGTTCTGCTTTAGGTGCACTTAACGGTGAGCAAAAATGGGTAGATACTGTGTTGGAATTAATGGAAGCATGTGATAATTGGATTGAAGAGCCTGTTCGTGATATGGATAAGCCATTCTTAATGCCAATTGAAGATGTGTTCTCTATTACAGGTCGTGGTACTGTTGCTACTGGTAGAATAGAAACTGGTGTTGCTAATACTGGAGATCCTGTTGAAATTATTGGTATGGGAGCTGAGAAATTAACTTCTACTATTACTGGTATTGAGATGTTCCGTCAAATATTAGATAGAGGTGAAGCTGGAGATAATGCAGGTATATTATTAAGAGGTATTGAGAAAACTCAAATCTCAAGAGGTATGGTAATCACTAAACCTGGTTCTGTAACTCCACATGCTAAGTTTAAAGCTGAGGTTTATATCTTGAAAAAAGAAGAAGGTGGTCGTCACACACCATTCCATAATAACTACCGTCCACAGTTCTACGTGCGTACAACAGACGTAACTGGTAATATTGCATTACCTGATGGAGTAGAAATGGTTATGCCAGGAGATAACTTAACTATTACAGTTGAATTAATTCAACCAATTGCAATGAATATTGGTTTACGTTTCGCTATTCGTGAAGGTGGTAGAACAGTTGGTGCAGGTCAGGTAACTGAGATTTTAGACTAAACAATAGTTTATTAAATAAATAGTCAAGGTATCACGCTTAAAAGCGTGATGCCTTTTGACTTATATTTACGGGTTTAGCTCAGTTGGTAGAGCACTGGTCTCCAAAACCAGGTGTCGGGAGTTCGAGTCTCTCAACCCGTGCAAATAAAAATATAAATGGCAGGATTTGTAAATTATATAAAAGAATCATTTGGTGAACTTAAAAACAATGTAAGTTGGCCTACTTGGGCTGAAGCTCAAAATTTAACTGTGCTTGTTGCTGTGTTTTCAATAATTTTCTCTCTGGCAATCTGGGGAGTAGATACAGTATTTGCTAAAGTTATTGGTTTTTACTTTGACTTCATTAATAATTAATAATAAGTTATGTCTGAAGTAAGCGAAAAAAAATGGTACGTTGTTAGGGCTGTAAGTGGTCAAGAAAACAAAATCAAAACTTATATTGAGAATGAAATTGCTCGATTAGGTTTACAAGATTATGTTGACCAAGTACTGGTTCCTACAGAAAAAGTGATTCAGATTAGAAACGGGAAAAAAATAAGTAAAGAAAAAGTTTATTTTCCTGGATATATAATGGTTCAAGCCAATTTATCGGGAGAAGTTCCTCATATCATAAGATCTGTTACTAATGTAATAGGTTTTTTAGGTGAAACAAAAGGTGGTGATCCTGTACCGTTAAGGCAATCTGAAGTTAACAGAATGTTAGGTAAAGTAGATGAGTTATCTGTTGAAGAAACGGCTAATGTTGCAATTCCGTTTACTAAAGGAGAAACGGTAAAAGTTATTGATGGACCATTTAATGGGTTTGATGGAACTATTGAAAAAATAAATGAAGAAAAGCGTAAGCTTGAAGTAATGGTTAAAATTTTCGGAAGAAAAACACCATTAGAGTTGAGTTATATGCAAGTTGAAAAAGTATAATAATTGTTACACTATATATGAGCTCTTAAGCTTCCAACTTATAAGAGCAATATCAAATTAAATTATTAAAAATGGCAAAAGAGTTAAGTAAAGTAGTTAAGCTACAAGTTAGGGGAGGTGCAGCGAATCCGTCGCCACCGGTTGGACCCGCTCTAGGTGCTGCTGGAGTTAATATCATGGAGTTCTGTAAGCAATTTAATGCTAGAACCCAAGATAAAGCTGGTAAGGTATTACCAGTTGTTATTTCGGTTTATAAAGACAAGTCTTTTGACTTTGTTATAAAAACCCCTCCAGCTGCAGTACAATTATTAGAAGCGGCCAAGGTGAAGAAGGGTTCAGGTGAACCAAATCGTAAAAAAGTAGCTAAAGTTTCTTGGGATCAGGTTAAAACTATTGCAGAAGACAAAATGGTAGATTTAAATGCATTTACAGTTGAGTCTGCTATGAAAATGGTTGCTGGTACGGCAAGAAGTATGGGAATAACTGTAACAGGGCAATTCCCTAATTAATCTTTAAAACATTAAAAATGGCAAGATTAACAAAAAAGCAAAAAGAAGCTGTAGCGAAAATTGAAAAAGGAAGACTTTATTCAGTAGATGAGGCTTCAGCATTAATTAAAGAAATTACCAATACAAAGTTTGATGCTTCTGTTGATTTAGCAGTTCGTTTAGGAGTTGATCCTAGAAAAGCAAATCAAATGGTAAGAGGGGTTGTATCTCTTCCTCATGGTACTGGTAAAGATGTGAAAGTATTAGCATTAGTAACGCCTGATAAAGAAGCGGAGGCTAAAGAAGCAGGTGCGGATTATGTTGGTTTACAAGAATACCTTGATAAAATTAAAGGTGGTTGGACTGACGTTGACGTTATAATTACTATGCCAAGTGTTATGGGTAAATTAGGTCCTTTAGGACGTGTATTAGGTCCTCGTGGTTTAATGCCAAACCCAAAAACTGGTACAGTAACTATGGATGTTGCTAAGGCAGTAAGTGAAGTAAAAGCTGGTAAAATTGACTTTAAAGTTGATAAAACTGGTATTGTTCATGCTGCTATTGGTAAGGCATCATTTAGTGCTGATAAAATTGCAGGTAACGCAAATGAATTATTACAAACATTAATAAAACTTAAGCCAACTGCGGCTAAAGGAACTTATGTGAAGAGTATTTTTATGTCTTCAACTATGAGTCCTAGTGTTGCTGTTGATCCTAAGGTTGGTTAATTAGTTAAAAACTTTTATTATGACAAGAGAAGAAAAATCACAAGTAATTGAGGAGTTAACTGGAGAATTAGCTAACAATGCAAATATCTATTTAACAGATATTTCTGGGTTAAACGCAGGAACAACCTCAGATTTACGTCGTGCTTGTTTTAAAGCAAACGTAAAAATGGCTGTAGTTAAAAATACATTACTTGAAAAAGCAATGGAAGCTTCAGATAAAGATTTTGGAGACCTTCCTACTGTTTTAAAAGGAAATACATCTGTGATGTATTCTGAAACAGGTAATGCACCAGCTAAGTTGATAAAAACTTTCCGCAAAAAATCAGAGAAGCCTTTGTTAAAAGGAGCTTTTATTGAAGAGGCAGTTTATATTGGCGATGAGCAATTAGACGTATTAGTAGATATCAAATCTAAAGAAGAGTTGATTGGAGAAATTATTACAATTTTACAATCTCCTGCTAAAAACGTTATTTCAGCACTTCAATCAGGTGGTGGAAAACTTGCTGGTATTATTAAAACACTATCTGAAAAAGAAGGATAGTATTAAAAAGTACGCACTTATTACAATTATATTATTATTAAAAATTTATTAAAACGATAGAAAAATGGCAGATTTAAAAGATTTCGCAGAACAATTAGTTAACTTAACAGTAAAAGATGTTAATGAGTTAGCTACTATATTAAAAGATGAGTATGGTATTGAGCCTGCTGCTGCTGCTGCTGTAGCTGTAGCTGGACCTGCTGCTGGTGGTGGAGACGCTGCTGAAGAGCAAACTGAATTTGATGTAATCTTAAAAGCTCCAGGAGGATCTAAATTAGCTGTAGTTAAGTTAGTGAAAGAATTAACTGGTTTAGGATTAAAAGAAGCTAAAGGTTTAGTTGATGATGCACCAAGTGCAATCAAAGAAGGTGTTTCTAAAGACGAAGCTGAAGGCTTAAAATCTTCTTTAGAGGAAGCTGGAGCAGAGGTTGAGCTTAAATAAGCTTAGCAACCAAACAACATTAAGGTTTAGGTCTGGAGAGTAGTTCTTCAAGACCTAAACCATTTTGCGTATATAAAGAGTACGTTTATTATTACTATTATTTTTTAATCAAAATTCCGTCCATTGATGTTATCAACACAAGCTGAAAGACTAAATTTCTCGTCTATTGTAAATAGAACAGAATACCCAGACTTCTTGGATATTCAAATAAAATCCTTCCAGGATTTTTTCCAATTAGAAACAAAGTCGGACGAAAGAGGTGATGAAGGATTATATAATACCTTCATGGAAAACTTTCCAATCACAGATTCTCGTAACCAATTTGTTTTAGAATTTTTAGATTACTTCGTAGATCCACCAAGATATGCTATAGATGAGTGTATTGAAAGAGGTCTTACCTACAGTGTTCCGCTTAAAGCAAGATTAAAATTATACTGTACAGATCCTGAGCATGAGGATTTTGAGACTATTGTTCAAGATGTTTATTTAGGAACTATTCCTTATATGACACCTTCAGGAACATTCTGTATTAATGGTGCAGAGCGTGTAGTAGTTTCACAGTTACATCGTTCTCCTGGTGTATTTTTTGGGCAGTCTTTCCATGCTAATGGAACTAAGTTATATTCAGCAAGGGTAATTCCTTTTAAAGGTTCTTGGATTGAATTTGCAACAGACATCAATCAGGTAATGTATGCTTACATTGATAGAAAGAAAAAATTACCTGTAACAACATTGTTCAGAGCTATTGGTTTTGAACGCGATAAAGATATTTTAGAGATTTTTGATTTAGCTGAGGAAGTTAAGGTATCAAAATCTGGATTAAAAAAATACTTAGGGCGAAAATTAGCAGCTCGTGTACTTAACACATGGCATGAGGATTTTGTTGATGAAGATACTGGTGAAGTTGTATCTATTGAGCGTAATGAAATTGTGCTTGATCGTGATACTGTTTTAGAAAAAGAAAATATTGAAGAAATTCTTGGAGCTGAAGTAAAAACAATTCTTTTACATAAGGAAACTTCAGAACAAGGTGATTATGCAATTATTCATAATACACTTCAAAAAGACCCAACAAACTCTGAAAAGGAAGCTGTTGAGCATATCTATAGACAATTACGTAATGCAGAACCGCCAGATGAGGAAACGGCTCGTGGTATTATAGATAAATTATTCTTCTCAGATCAACGTTATTCTTTAGGTGAAGTTGGTCGTTATAGAATGAACAAGAAATTACAGTTAGATATTGGAATGGATAAGCAAGTGCTTACCAAAGAAGATATCATTACCATTATAAAATATTTAATTGAGCTTATCAACTCAAAAGCGGAGATTGATGATATTGATCACTTATCTAATCGTCGTGTTCGTACGGTAGGAGAACAATTGTCTTCTCAGTTTGGTGTTGGTTTAGCACGTATGGCACGTACTATTCGTGAACGTATGAACGTTCGTGATAATGAGGTGTTTACTCCAATAGATTTGATTAATGCCAAGACATTATCGTCTGTAATTAATTCTTTCTTTGGTACAAATCAGCTATCTCAGTTTATGGATCAAACTAATCCATTAGCAGAGATTACTCATAAGCGTCGTTTATCAGCTTTAGGACCTGGTGGTTTATCTAGAGAAAGAGCAGGTTTTGAGGTTCGTGATGTGCATTACACCCACTATGGAAGACTTTGTCCTATTGAAACTCCTGAGGGACCAAATATTGGACTAATTTCTTCACTTTCTGTTTTTGCGAAAGTAAATTCAATGGGATTCATTGAAACACCTTACCGTCCGGTAGAAGATGGTGTTGTTGATATTAAAGGTGATCCTATTTACTTAAGTGCAGAGGAAGAAGAAGAAAAGTTAATAGCACAAGCAACTGTTCAAGTAGATGATAGTGGAAAGATTTTACATGATAAAGTTATTGCTAGAATGGAAGGAGATTTCCCGGTAATCGATCCAGTTGGATTGCATTATACAGATGTTGCGCCTAATCAAATTTCATCTATTTCCGCATCATTAATTCCTTTCTTAGAACATGATGATGCAAACCGTGCATTGATGGGATCTAATATGATGCGTCAGGCAGTTCCTTTATTAAGAGTAGACGCTCCTATTGTTGGTACAGGTTTAGAACGACAAGTAGCTTCTGATTCTCGTGTTTTAGTTAATGCTGAAGGTTCTGGTGAAGTACTTTATGTTGATGCTAACGAAATTAGAATTAGATATGACCGTACTGAGGATGAGGCTAAAGTAAGTTTTGACAGTGATGTTAAAGTTTATGAATTGGTTAAATTTAGAAAAACCAACCAAGGAACCTCAATTAACCTTAAACCAATTGTAGTTAAAGGAGATAAGGTAGCTAAAGGTCAGGTTTTATGTGAAGGATATGCTACACAGAAAGGTGAGTTGGCACTTGGTAGAAATATGAAAGTAGCCTTTATGCCTTGGAAAGGGTATAACTTTGAGGATGCGATTGTAATTTCTGAAAAAGTTGTTCGTGAAGATATCTTTACATCTATACATATTGATGAGTATTCATTAGAAGTAAGGGATACCAAATTAGGTAACGAAGAGCTAACAAATGATATTCCTAACGTTTCTGAAGAGGCTACTAAGGACCTTGACGAAAATGGAATGATTAGAGTTGGTGCAGAGGTTAAACCTGGTGATATCCTAATTGGAAAGATTACTCCTAAGGGAGAATCAGATCCAACACCTGAAGAAAAATTATTACGTGCTATCTTTGGTGATAAAGCAGGTGATGTTAAGGATGCTTCTTTAAAGGCGTCTCCTTCATTAAATGGTGTTGTAATAGATAAAAAGTTATTTGCTAGAGCAGTAAAAGATAAGCGTAAGAGAGCTCAAGATAAAGATGATATTTTGGCTTTAGAAGCTCAATACGATAGAAAATTTGATGATTTAAAAGACGTTTTAGTTGATAAATTGTTTGCTATTGTAAATGGTAAAACTGCTCAGGGAATTTTTAATGATTTAGGTGAAGAAGTATTACCAAAGGGTAAAAAATTCACTTTAAAGATGTTAAATGCTGTTGATGATTATGCACATTTAGTTTCTGGAAAATGGACCACCGATGATCATACCAACACCTTAGTTGCAGATTTAATTCATAATTATAAAATTAAAGAAAACGATTTACAAGGTTCTTTAAGACGTGAGAAGTTTACCATTTCTGTTGGTGATGAGTTACCAGCAGGTATCATTAAGCTTGCTAAAGTTTACATTGCTAAAAAGCGTAAACTAAAAGTAGGTGATAAGATGGCAGGACGTCATGGTAATAAAGGTATTGTGGCTCGTATTGTTCGTCAAGAAGATATGCCATTCTTAGAAGATGGAACACCTGTAGATATTGTATTGAATCCATTAGGTGTACCATCTCGTATGAATATTGGTCAGATTTATGAAACTGTTCTTGGTTGGGCTGGTCAGAAATTAGGTCGCACATATGCTACTCCAATTTTTGATGGTGCTACCATAGATCAGATTAATGAGTTGACTGATGAGGCTGGAATTCCAAGATATGGACATACATATTTATATGATGGTGGAACTGGACAGCGTTTTGACCAAGCCGCAACAGTAGGTGTTATTTATATGCTGAAACTAGGGCACATGGTTGATGATAAAATGCATGCACGTTCTATAGGACCTTACTCATTAATTACGCAACAACCATTAGGTGGTAAAGCACAGTTTGGTGGTCAGCGTTTTGGTGAGATGGAAGTTTGGGCACTTGAGGCTTATGGTGCATCAAGTACCCTACGTGAGATTTTAACTGTAAAATCTGATGATGTAATTGGTAGAGCTAAGACATACGAAAGTATTGTTAAAGGTGAGCCAATGCCAGATCCTGGTTTACCTGAATCATTCAATGTATTAATGCATGAATTAAAAGGTTTAGGTTTAGATATCAGATTAGAAGAATAGTAAATTAAAAATCATTTCATCCATATATTATGGCAAGAAAACAAGATAAAAATGCAGTTAAGAGATTTAATAAAATCTCAATTGGTTTAGCATCGCCAGAATCTATTTTAGCAGAATCTAGAGGCGAGGTTTTAAAACCAGAAACTATTAATTATAGAACGCACAAACCAGAAAGAGATGGTTTATTTTGTGAGCGTATTTTTGGTCCTGTTAAAGACTATGAATGTGCTTGTGGTAAATATAAAAGAATTCGTTATAAAGGAATTGTTTGTGACCGTTGTGGTGTTGAAGTAACTGAAAAGAAGGTACGTAGAGATAGAGTAGGACACATAAATTTAGTAGTTCCTGTTGCTCATATTTGGTATTTCCGTTCGTTACCAAACAAAATTGGTTATTTATTAGGGTTACCTTCTAAGAAATTAGATATGATTATTTACTACGAGCGTTATGTAGTAATTCAGCCTGGTAATGCTAAAAATGAGGAAGGAGAGCCATTACAAAAAATGGACTTCTTAACAGAAGAAGAATACTTAAATATTCTTGAGGAACTCCCTCAAGAAAACCAATATTTAGATGATTCTGATCCTGAAAAGTTCATTGCTAAAATGGGAGCTGAATGTCTTATTGAGCTTTTAGCAAGAATAGATTTAGAGTCTTTATCATATGAGTTACGTCATAAAGCAAATACTGAAACGTCTAAACAACGTAAAACAGAGGCTTTAAAACGTTTACAAGTTGTAGAAGCTTTACGGGAGTCTAACAACAATCGTGAGAATCGTCCAGAATGGATGATTATGAAGGTTGTTCCTGTAATTCCACCAGAATTACGTCCGTTAGTTCCATTAGATGGTGGCCGTTTTGCTACATCAGATTTAAATGATTTATACCGTAGGGTAATTATTAGAAATAATCGTTTAAAACGTTTAGTTGAAATAAAAGCACCTGAGGTTATTTTACGTAATGAGAAACGTATGTTACAAGAATCTGTAGATTCTTTATTTGATAACACACGTAAGTCTTCAGCTGTAAAAACAGATTCTAATAGACCATTAAAATCATTATCAGATTCATTAAAAGGTAAGCAAGGGCGTTTCCGTCAAAACTTACTTGGTAAACGTGTTGATTATTCTGCACGTTCTGTAATTGTTGTTGGTCCAGAATTAAAATTATACGAATGTGGATTGCCAAAAAATATGGCAGCAGAGCTTTACAAACCTTTTGTAATTAGAAAATTAATTGAAAGAGGTATTGTAAAAACTGTTAAATCTGCAAAGAAAATTATAGATAAAAGAGAGCCAGTAGTTTGGGATATATTGGAAAATGTTCTTAAGGGACATCCAGTATTACTAAACCGTGCGCCTACTTTACACAGGTTAGGGATTCAAGCATTCCAACCAAAATTAATTGAAGGTAAGGCTATTCAGTTACACCCATTAGTGTGTACTGCATTTAATGCCGATTTTGATGGAGATCAAATGGCGGTGCATTTACCATTAGGGCCAGAAGCTATATTAGAATGTCAATTATTAATGTTGGCTTCTCATAATATTTTAAATCCTGCAAACGGTTCACCAGTGGCTGTACCATCACAGGATATGGTACTTGGTCTTTATTATATGACTAAAGAGCGTAAATCTACTCCAGAACTTTCAATTAAAGGAGAAGGTTTAACTTTCTATTCACCAGAAGAGGTTGTTATTGCTTTTAATGAAAAACGAGTTGATTTAAATGCAGGTATCAAGGTTAGAACTATTGATCTTAATGATGAAGGGAAACTTGATAGAATGATTGTTGAAACTACTGTTGGTCGTGTATTATTTAATCAACATGTACCGCAGGCAGCAGGATACATTAATCAAGTATTAACTAAGAAGTCTTTAAGAGATATTATTGGTGATATTCTTAAAGTTACTTCAGTTCCTGAAACTGCTGATTTCCTAGATGCTATTAGAACTTTAGGATTTAATTTTGCATTTAAGGGTGGTTTATCATTCAGTTTAGGTGATATTATCATTCCACCAGAAAAACAAGGAATGATTGATAAAGCTAACGGTTTAGTTGATGGTATAATGGGTAACTATAATATGGGACTTATTACCAATAACGAACGTTACAATCAGGTAATTGATATTTGGACTTCTACCAATGCTGAGTTAACTGAGTTATCCATGAAACGTATCCGTGAGGATCAGCAAGGTTTTAACTCGGTATTTATGATGCTTGATTCTGGAGCTCGTGGATCTAAAGAACAGATTCGTCAGTTAACAGGTATGCGTGGATTAATGGCAAAACCTAAAAAATCTAATGCAGGTGGTGGTGAGATTATTGAAAATCCAATTCTATCTAACTTTAAAGAGGGACTTTCTATTTTAGAATACTTTATTTCTACTCACGGTGCTCGTAAAGGTCTTGCAGATACTGCCTTAAAAACGGCAGATGCAGGTTACTTAACGCGTCGTTTAGTTGATGTATCACAAGATGTTATTATTAATACTGAAGATTGTGGTACTTTAAGAGGTGTTGAAGTTGAAGCATTAAAGAAAAATGACGAAGTTGTTGAAACTTTAGAAGAAAGAATTGTTGGTCGTGTTTCTTTAAATGATGTTCATAACCCATTAACAGATGAGCTGTTAGTGTCGGCAGGACAATTAATTGAAGATGATATTGCTAAATCTATTCAAAATTCTCCAATTGAAAGCTTAGAAGTACGTTCAGCATTAACATGTGAAGCTTTAAAAGGTATTTGTGCTAAATGTTACGGACGTAACTTAGCTACAGGTAAAATGGTACAAAGGGGAGAAGCTGTTGGTGTTGTAGCTGCACAATCAATTGGTGAACCTGGTACACAGTTAACATTACGTACATTCCACGTTGGTGGTATTGCAGGTAACATTTCTGAAGATAATAAGCTTGCTGTTAAGTTTGATGGTAGAGCTGAAATTGAAGATTTAAAAACTGTTAAAGGAGAAGATAATGAAGGTAACGAAGTTGATATTGTAATATCTAGAACATCTGAAATTAAGTTAGTTGATGAAAAGACAGGTATTACTTTAAGTACAAACAATATTCCTTATGGTTCTTATTTATTGATTAAGAATGGACAGAAATTAAGTAAAGGTGATGTAGTTTGTACTTGGGATCCATATAATGGTGTAATTATTTCAGAATTTGCTGGTAAAATTAAATATGAAAACATTGAACAGGGTGTTACTTATCAGGTAGAGATTGATGAGCAAACTGGTTTCCAAGAAAAAGTGATTTCTGAATCTAGAAACAAAAAACTAATTCCAACTATTCATATTGAAGATTCTAAAGGAGAAACTATACGTTCATATAATTTACCTGTAGGAGCTCATATAATGATTGATGATGAAGAGAAGATTAATGTTGGTAAAGTATTAGTTAAAATACCTCGTAAATCTGCTAAAGCCGGTGATATTACTGGTGGTTTACCTCGTGTAACAGAGTTGTTTGAAGCACGTAACCCATCTAATCCTGCTGTTGTTAGTGAAATTGATGGTGTTGTTTCTTTTGGAAAAATTAAACGTGGTAACCGTGAGATTATAGTGGAGTCTAAAACAGGAGATATAAAGAAATACCTTGTTAAGTTATCAAATCAAATTCTTGTTCAAGAAAACGATTATGTTAAAGCAGGTATGCCATTATCTGATGGTTCTGTAACTCCTAATGATATTTTAAATATTAAGGGGCCTTCGGCTGTACAACAGTACTTAGTTAACGAGGTGCAAGAAGTATATCGTTTACAAGGTGTGAAAATTAACGATAAGCACTTTGAAGTTGTTGTTAGACAAATGATGCGTAAAGTAAGAATCATTGATTCAGGCGATACTATTTTCTTAGAAAATCAATTAATTCATAAAGCAGATTTCATTAAAGAAAATGATGATATTTTCGGAATGAAAGTAATTGAAGATGCAGGTGATTCTGAAAACCTTAAAGCAGGTCAGATAGTTACACCTCGTCAATTAAGAGATGAGAACTCTATTTTACGTAGAGAGGATAAGAAGCTTGTTGAGGCGAGAGATGCTCAACCTGCAACTGCTACTCCTATTCTACAGGGTATTACTAGAGCTTCACTTCAAACTAAATCATTTATCTCTGCAGCTTCATTCCAGGAAACTACAAAAGTTCTTAATGAAGCAGCTGTAGCAGGTAAAGTAGATTCTTTAGAAGGACTTAAAGAAAACGTAATTGTTGGACATAGAATTCCAGCAGGAACAGGTATGAGAAATTATACTGATATCATTGTAGGTTCTAAAGAAGAGTTTGATGAAATGATGCAAGTGAAACAAGAGTTAAATTATAACTAAAATTGTTCCTGCAATTGCAGGGGGAATATAAAAATAAAAGCCTTCTTGTATATTCTACTTGAAGGCTTTTTATTTTAAAAATTTAAAATTATGGCAGACGAAAAAGATAAAGCAAAACAAGGTCAAATTAATATTGAGTTAGACGAAAAAGTAGCTGAAGGGACCTATTCCAATTTAGCAATAATAAATCATTCTGTTTCTGAGTTTGTGGTTGATTTTGTAAATATTATGCCTGGGGTACCTAAAAATAAGGTGAAATCAAGAATTATATTAACACCACAACATGCAAAAAGGTTATTAAAAGCACTGGCTGATAACGTTAATAGGTTTGAAAATGCACATGGTGAAATAAAGGATTATGAGCAACCACCAATTCCTTTAAATTTTGGACCAACTGGTGAAGCCTAAGTTGAAGAATATAAAATCCTTGAAATTGTTTTCAAGGATTTTTTTTATGAAGCTTGTTTGTTATTTCTTTTAAAATACTTCAGTGCTCCAGAAGGGCATCTCTCTATTTGTTCAATAATTCGTTCAGTCTTATTGTTCTCTAAATTTACCCAAGGTATAATTGAATTACTAAAAACTTCGGACAATTCTTTGGCACATTTTCCTGATAAAATACATTTACAGGGGTCGTAGGTTACAGTAATATCTTCATTACTGAATTCTTTAGATTTGACTTCCATAAGTAGGTTGTTTTTCGGTTGATTAATCAAGTAAATCGACTAAATGTATTAAAACATCGACTAAAAACAAAATATTTTAAGGTTTTTCGATGAAAGGTAATCTTTATTTATTCGAATTCAGATGTAAAGTGAAACGTAATACTGGGGTATTTTTGTTGTGTCATTTGAAGTGAAAACATTGAATCTGCTAGAAAAACTAACTGTCCCTGTTTGTCTTTAGCCAGAAAACGTTGTTTGACTTGGCTAAATTCTTTGAACTCGTCATTTTTATCATCTTCAGGCTCAACCCAACAAGCTTTAGCTACATTTAAGTTTTCATAAGTACATTTGGCACCATATTCATGCTCTAATCTGTATTGAATAACTTCATATTGTAGTGCCCCAACGGTACCAATAATTTTTCTTCCATTTAATTCTAAAGTAAATAATTGTGCAACACCTTCATCCATTAGTTGGTCAATACCTTTAGCTAGTTGCTTCGATTTTAAGGGGTCAGCATTATTAATATATCTAAAGTGTTCTGGTGAAAAACTAGGAATTCCTTTGTAGTTTAGTACTTCCCCTTCGGTAAGTGTATCTCCAATTTTAAAATTACCTGTGTCCTGTAAACCCACAATGTCTCCTGGGTAAGACACATCTACTATTTCTTTCTTTTCAGCAAAAAAGGCGTTAGGACTTGAAAACTTTAATTTCTTATTATGTTTAACATGTAAGTAGGGAGTATTCCTTTTAAACTCACCAGAAACTATTTTAACAAACGCTAATCTATTTCTATGATTGGGATCCATATTTGCATGAATTTTAAACACAAATCCGGTAAATTTTTTTTCGTCAGGATTCACTAAACGCGTATCACTTTGTTTTGCTCTGGGAGTTGGAGCAATATTAACAAAACAATCTAAAAGTTCTCTAACACCAAAATTGTTTAAGGCAGAACCAAAGAATACAGGTTGTAATTCTCCGTTTCGGTAAGCTTCTTTGTCAAATTCAGGGTAAATACCTTCAACTAATTCAATTTCCTCTCTTAATGTATTGGCAGCATCTTCTCCAACCAAATTGTCTAACTCAGGAGAGCTTAGGTCATTAACTTCAATTGTTTCTTCAATATCTTTTCTACTATCTCCACTAAATAAATTAATGTTTTTTTCCCATATGTTATAGATACCTTTAAACTCATAACCCATACCTATAGGAAAACTTAAAGGTGTAACTTTTAAACCAAGTTTTTGCTCAACCTCATCTAATAAATCAAACGCGTCTTTTCCTTCTCTATCCATTTTGTTAATAAACACTATCATTGGAATATTACGCATTCTACAAACCTCAACTAATTTTTCTGTTTGCTCTTCTACACCTTTGGCAACATCAATAACTACAATTACACTATCAACAGCCGTTAATGTTCTAAAGGTATCCTCAGCAAAATCCTTATGCCCAGGAGTATCAAGAATATTTATTTTAATGTTGTTATATTCAAAGGCTAAAACAGATGTAGCCACGGAAATTCCACGTTGACGTTCAATTTCCATAAAATCACTAGTAGCACCTTTTTTAATTTTATTGCTCTTTACGGCTCCAGCTTCCTGTATAGCTCCTCCAAAAAGGAGTAGTTTCTCTGTTAAAGTAGTTTTACCTGCATCTGGGTGAGATATTATACCAAAAGTCCTTCTGCGTTTAATTTCTTCAATAAAAGACATAAAAATAAATTTTGGCAAATATATGTCTTATTATATTTTTAGCGATCATAATTTTTTTAATTAGGTGACTTTATATTTAAAATGGTGTCTGAATTTATGTGTTTCGATATAATTTTATTCTTGGATAAACAAGATTGTACTAACTAGTTTTAAAAATGTTTCTACTCTAACTATTAATTGAACTACCTAATAAGTCTTTAAGGAGTTTCATTTTTGTATAAATTTTATCCAAAAAAATTAGTTTTTTACATTTTATCGTATATATTTGCATTTAATCGATGAAATGTTACATTTTATCGTAAGTATTTTTTCGTATCAATTTAGATTATTATTAATTAATTTATAAATTAGATGGCTAACAATCAAGTATTTAAGAAAAGGAAGATTAGTGTCTTTTTACTATTTCCTTTGGTAATGTTCTTTTTTAGTTTAAACTTCGCCAATGCACAATCATGTACAATTAATGCAGGTTTAGATCAGACAATTTGTGTTAATGAAGCATTTCAGTTAGATGGTACAACACCTGATACCTATGTATCCGGACCTACATGGAGACAAGTGGGAGGACCAACAGTTATTATTAGCGACCCTTCTGCTGAAGATCCAATTATAACAGGAGCCGTTGCCGGGAATGTTTATATTTTTGAGCTTTCGGCTGAATGTGGTAATGGTGATACGCCTTCACAAACGGTTTCGGTTACTGTAAATGCCATCTCAATTGCAGATGCTGGGGCAGATTTAGCTTCTTGTCCAGATAACTCAGGGGCTTTGTCAATAACAGGTAATTCTCCTTCCAATGCTGGTGAAACTGGCGTGTGGACCATTGAAGGTTCTAACAACGGAGGTGTTACTATTGATAACCCTAATTCTGCATCATCAACAATAAATTTGGCAGAGACTTCTGCTGGAAGTAGTACATTGCGATGGACAATATCTGGAAACGGTTGTACATCTTATGATGAGATTACTGTTACAAATTATGGTGGTGTTGATCCAGTCGATGCAGGTTCCAACGAAACACTTTCTAATTGTTATACTATTTCCCAAAGTACTAGCTTAAACGCTACATTTGCAGGAAATGGTACTGGAGGACAAATTGGTACATGGTCATTTGTTTCAGGACCATCTACGCCAACAATAGGAAACTCTAATAGTAACACAACTGCTGTTTCAGATTTAATAGAAGGAATTTATGAATTTAGATGGGATGTTGTTGGGCCTTGTGCGTCAGGGTCGGACACTGTAACAATTACTGTACCTACAGCTACACAGGATGTATCTAATGCTTCAATTTCAGATAATAACCAAAGATTTTGTGATGCGGGAATTACAGAAACAACTTTAGTAGGTTCATTACCAGATTTTACAAATGAAACAGTACTTTGGACCCAAGAAACAGGACCAGCAGCTACAATTGTAGATCCTACAAGTAGCACAACACAGGTTACAGGGTTAGTATCACCAAGTTCATATAGATTCAGGTATACAATTACCAATATTAATACAGGTTGTAATACAAGCGCAACAGTTAATTTAAGTTATAATTCAGATCCTGTTAGCATTTTAGCTAATGGAGGAAATGATATCGCCGGAACTTGTGGAGACTTATCATTTTCCGTTCCTTATACGTCATCTAGTGGAAATATAACAGATTATAGTATTGTTAGTGGTCCTAGTGCTTCATTAATAAGTTTTCCAACAGGTTATGTTAATTTAGGAGATTCTAATAATGGTTCTGCAACAATAAATTTAGATGTAGCTGGTGTTTACACAGTTAATTTTAGAAGAAGAAGAAACGGAAATCTGCAAATAGGAGGTTGTGACTCAGCCAATAGCACCATAAATATTTATGTATCTACAGAAGCCGTTGGGGCCAATGCCGGAACAGATCAAGATTTTATTTGTGGACAGACTGATGGAAATTTAGCAGGTAGTGCCATTCAAATAGGAGAAGAGTCTATTTGGTCTCTAATAAGTGGTCCAAGTGGAATGACAAATGCTATTATCAGTGATAGGTATGCACAAGAGCCATCCTTAATAGGTTTACTACCTGGAACTTATACATTTACATATACAGTTTTTGCAGGTAATGGATGTGATGTGGAAGAGGACTTAGTAGAGGTGAGAGTTGGACCATTGAGTAATTTGCCAGTAGAAGCCGGATCAGACCAGTCAGTTTGTTATAATGGTCCAGTACAACTGAGTGCAGACCAACCTAGAGACAATCAAGTAGGAACCTGGTCATCTCCTGATGGACTTACATTCTCAGATATCAATGATCCTAACGCAATAGCTTATGGATTTAATACGCCAAATACATCATATATTTTAACATGGACATTAGATGAGGCTCCAGGAGAACTTGATTGTGCCGTACCGTCATCTGATACAGTTACAATTGATACAGGAAGTGAAGAATCTCCAACTATTGCAGATGCTGGTTTAGATATTTGTTTAGCCTTTGGAACTACAAGTATAACTAATATGGGAGGAAATATCCCTGAAGCCGATGAAACTGGAGCTTGGACCCAAGTATCAGGTCCATCGGTGGTTACATTTACAGATGCAAATAATCCTACAACAGGTGTAACCGGGTTAACAAATGGGCAGTATGTTTTCAATTGGGAAATAGCCTATACAGCACCAACAACAAATACATGTCCCGCAACATCAGATCAAGTTGAAATAGTAATATCAGATACAACAACATCAGTAAGTGCAGGTTCAGATCAAACTTTATGTTTAGACCCTGTGGGATTATCTTTTACAATGGCGGCTGATGACCCAACACCTTTTGGAGGCGTAGGAACATGGAAATTAGTATCTGGTTTAACTGGATTTACTGTTGATGATATTAATAGTCCTACAGCAGAATTTACTAACTTACTTGACGGAACATATGTTTTTGAATGGGTTATTACTTATGGAAATTGTACAAGTGGAAATGCCGCAGATCAAGTTACTATAGAAGTTGGGATACCAGCTTCAGATGCAAGTATAATAGGCGGTGATCAAACGGTTTGTGGCGATAATACAATTATTTCAGCTACTCCAATTTCTGCAGGAACTGGAGTTTGGACAGTTGTGTCTGGTCCTAATACACCAACTATAGCTTCACCAAATAACGTCACAACAAATATTACAGGGTTATACACTGGTAGGTATGTGTTTAGATGGACTGTTTTTAGTAGTTCTCCATTATGTACGGATTCAGAAGATGAAATAACTGTAGATGTTTTTGCTCCGGCAACCTCTGCGGGATCTGATCAGGATTTATGCGAGGTAAATAGTGTGTTTTTAGAAGCAACAACAGGTACAACGGGTACATGGACGATAGTATCAACTACAAATCCTTTAGGAATTGGAGGAGGAGACTTTGATCCTACGCAATCACCTATTAATAGTAATACTGCAAATGCACCAGTAGAACCTGGTTATGAATATGTTTTTAGATATACAACAGATTATGTTGGTTGTACAAATACACCTCAAGATGTTACTATAACTGTTAGTAATGGACCAAGTGTGGATCCTGATGCAGGTGATGATCAAATTGTTTGTACAGGTGGAGGAATTGGCTCAACTACTTCCGCGACTTTAACTACTGGTTATGAAGTTCTAGGAGTACCAACAATTCCTGGAGACGTGACTTCAGAATGGAGTTTAGTATCTCAGCCTTCCGGTACTGGAGCAGTGACTATAGCGACACCAAATAATAGTCCAAGTACCATTGTTAGTGGCTTAGAAGAAGGGCTTTATATATTTGAATTAAATTTTGATTCTAACTTTTGTGTGGATAAATTAGACATAGTTAGAGTAGAAGTCTACAATGTTCCAGACCCTGTTGAAGCAGGACCAAATGATACCAATGCTTGTCAAACGGATTACTTAACGGCAGCTACCGCTCCAACTTCTGGAATTGGTCAATGGACAATATTTAGTGAACCAGGAGGGTCAACCGCAACAATAGATAATCCTAATAATCCAATTACTGGTTTATCAAATGTAATATTAGGAACATATGTTCTAGAATGGACAGTTTCTAACGGACCATTTGGAGCAGGAGCTTGTGCTCCTCAATCAGATACAGTAACAATTACATTTACAGATGATCCACCATCTTCTGCAGAAGCAGGACCAGATCAGGAGTTTTGTACGGCCACTTTAACGAGTTTAGATGCTACACCATTAGTAACTGGTACAGGAACATGGACACAAACAGCAGGAAATCCAGCACTAATAGATTCACCTAATGATCCTAATACTTTTGTTTTAGGGTTAAGTCAAGGAACATATCAATTTACATGGACCGCAGAAAGTGGAGGCTGTTCGGATTCTGATACTATGGAAATAGTGATTTTCTCAGATCCAGTTTCAGCTGAAGCCGGACCAAATCAAACATTACAAGAGCTATCTTCTATTGTCTTAGGTGCTACTCCTGCAACTATAGGTACAGGTACTTGGACTCAAGTTTCGGGTCCTACCACAGTTGGCTTTATAGATGCTAACGATCCAACAACCGCTGTAACAGGTGCTGCTGTAGGAATTTATGTTTTTGAATGGACGGTGAGTAATGGAACCTGTAGTGATGCAACAGATACAATGACCTTAATTATAACACCAATATCAGATTTAGAATTAACTAAAACAGTATCTCCATCTTCTGTAAATGTTGGGGATGAAGTAACCTTCACTGTTTCTATCTTGAACAATGATAGTGTTTTACCTAATTCTGATGCCACGGGTATCAGTGTTGAAGATATTTTACCTCTTGGGTATTCATTGGTGCCTGGAACGGTTTCACATGGCGGTTCTTTTGAAATTGCTACCCAAACAATTACCTGGACCAATTTAGATGTTGATAGTGGTGATACTTTAAATTTAACTTTTAACGCTACAGTAAACGGAAGTGGGCCTTATGTAAATACAGCTGAAATTACGGCTAGTGATAGTATAGACCCAGATAGTACGCCAGATAATGATGATGGAGATCAAAGTGAAGATGATGAAGATGATGCTTTAGTAACTATTCAATCTTCAGATTTATCACTTGTTAAAATTGCTTCAACATCGAATGCAAGTGTTGATGAAACGGTAATTTTTACAATTACAGTGAGTAATGCGGGTACAGATACTGCAACAAATGTTACTGTTTTAGATCAATTACCAATAGGATTTACTTATGTAAGTGATGATTCTGGTGGAGATTATAACTCAGGAACAGGAGTTTGGAATATTGGATCGGTTACAACAGCTACTCCAGCAGTGCTAAATATAACAACAACAATAAATGCGCCTACTGGAACAGCAGATGAATACAATAATATTGCAGAAATTACTTCAAGTGATCAAGCAGATCCAGACAGTTCACCAAATAATGATGATGGTGACCAAAGTGAAGATGATGAAGATAATGCCTCAGTAACTTTAGAATTGGCTGATCTTCAATTAACAAAATTAGCATCTTCATTATCAGTAGCTATTGGAGATACGGTAACCTTTTCAATTTTATTAGAAAATTTTGGTCCTGGAGATGCTACAGGGATAGATATAGAAGATCTTTTACCTTCGGGTTATGATATTGTTCCAGGAACAATATCCAACGGTGGTGTATACATTTTAGGAAACAATTCTATTGTATGGAATGATTTATCTCTTAATAATGGACTATCAAGAACGTTAACCTATGATGTTGTAGTGAACGATTCTGGAAATTACACAAATGTAGCTCAAATTATTGCGAGTGATTTGTTAGATCCAGATAGTGACCCGGATACGGATGCAACAGTAGATGAGGATAATGCAGATGGTGACAATAACCCTACAACTGGAGGAGATGATGATGATGAGGATACTGTAACAATTACAATTGTCCAATCAGACCTTTCCATAAATAAAACAGTAAGTGATGCTACGCCAAATGTAGGTGATGTAGTTACCTTTACGATAACAATAAGTAATGCAGGTACAGTAGCGGCTACCAATGTATCAGTACAAGATGTGTTACCAATAGGATATAGTAATGTATCATCAATCAGTAATTCAGGAACAGAGACGGTTACCAATCAAATAGATTGGACAGGATTAGCTGTACCATTAGGCGTTGATACAGTAACCTTAAGCTTTAATGCAACAGTAGATGCCCCAACAGGTACTACAGATGAGTATGTAAATCATGTAAGCATCACAGCTGCAGATCAATATGATCCAGACAGTGATCCATCCACAGATGCGTCTTCAGATGATTATGATGATGGACTAGACGATGATGATGAGGCGGTAGCCGAAGTTACCCCACAGCAATCAGATTTAAGTATAGTAAAAACGATAGATAACAGTTTACCTAATGTAGGAGATACAGTAACGTTCACCTTAACGGTAAGCAATGCCGGACCAGATATAGCTACTGGTGTATCAGTAGAAGATATTTTACCATCAGGTTATACCTTAACCGGAGTAAATGATGGCGGAGTGCAATCAGGTAACACCGCAACTTGGACAGGGTTAACTGTAGCAGCAAATAACGGAACCGTAGAAGTAACGTATGAAGCTACAGTAAATGCCCCAACAGGAACAGTGGGAGAGTATACTAATGTAGCTCAGATCACGGCCAGTGATCAGTATGATCCAGATAGTGATCCAACCACCGATGCGAGTGTAGATGAAGATGGAGATACCGATGGTTATGATGATGATGAGGATGCGTTAACCATTGCACCAGCACAAATAGATTTATCGTTAGTAAAAGGATTATCCGTTGGAAGTGCCACACCAAATGTAGGTGATGTGTTAACTTTTGAATTAGTAATCACTAATGATGGTCCACAAGATGCTAGTAATGTATCTGTAGAAGATGTACTGCCAATAGGATATACCTTAGGAACTGTAAATAATGCAGGAACAGGATTAGGTAATACAGCAAGTTGGTCAGGGTTATATGTACCAGCGGTTGGAAGTATAACAGTAACATACCAAGCTACAGTAAATGCCCCAACAGGAGCAACAGATGAGTATTTAAATATAGCACAAGTTACAGCTGCAGACCAATACGATATAGATAGTACACCAAATAATGATGATGGAGACCAAAGTGAAGATGAAGAAGATAACTTCACAGTAGTGCCACAAACCTCAGATTTATCAATTAACAAGACAGTAAGTGATTTAACTCCAGATGTAGGAGATGTTATAACATTTAGCATTGCTATATCAAATGCAGGAACATCAATAGCAACCAATGTAAGTTTAGAAGATGTATTACCAGTAGGTTATACATTAGAATCAGGAACTATAGATAATGGAGGTGTGTTCAATGCAGGAGATACAACTATTACATGGGATGGTTTAATAGTGCCATTAACAGGACTTACATTAAGCTACCAAGTAACGGTAAATGATCCAACAGGCGCAACCGATGAATATAGAAATATAGCTGAGATAACAGGAGGAGATCAGTTTGATCCAGATAGTACACCAGACAATGATGATGGTGATCAAAGTGAAGATGACGAAGATGATGAAGAGGTAACACCAACACAAGCAGATCTAGAATTAGTAAAAGGTATAAGTTCAGGAAGTAGTTCTACTCCCAATGTAGGTGATACAGTAGTCTTTGAGATAGTAGTAAGTAACAATGGGCCAGACAATGCTACAGGAGTATCTGTATCAGATTTGGTACCATCAGGCTACAGTGCTATAACAAGTATAGACAATGGCGGATTAGCAAGTGGTAACCAAATAGATTGGTCAGGATTGAGTATAGCCAATGGTGGAAGTATAACCTTAAGCTACCAAGTAACCGTAGATGCCCCAAGCGGAGCATCAGGCGAGTATACAAATGTAGCAGAGGTAACAGGTTCAGATCAATTTGATCCAGACAGTACCCCAGATAATGACGATGGTGATCAAAGTGAAGACGAAGAAGATAGCTTTACCGTAACACCACAGACCTCAGACCTTTCCATAAATAAAACAGTAAGTGATGCTACGCCAAATGTAGGTGATGTAGTTACCTTTACGATAACAATAAGTAATGCAGGTACAGTAGCGGCTACCAATGTATCAGTACAAGATGTGTTACCAATAGGATATAGTAATGTATCATCAATCAGTAATTCAGGAACAGAGACGGTTACCAATCAAATAGATTGGACAGGATTAGCTGTACCATTAGGCGTTGATACAGTAACCTTAAGCTTTAATGCAACAGTAGATGCCCCAACAGGTACTACAGATGAGTATGTAAATCATGTAAGCATCACAGCTGCAGATCAATATGATCCAGACAGTGATCCATCCACAGATGCGTCTTCAGATGATTATGATGATGGACTAGACGATGATGATGAGGCGGTAGCCGAAGTTACCCCACAGCAATCAGATTTAAGTATAGTAAAAACGATAGATAACAGTTTACCTAATGTAGGAGATACAGTAACGTTCACCTTAACGGTAAGCAATGCCGGACCAGATATAGCTACTGGTGTATCAGTAGAAGATATTTTACCATCAGGTTATACCTTAACCGGAGTAAATGATGGCGGAGTGCAATCAGGTAACACCGCAACTTGGACAGGGTTAACTGTAGCAGCAAATAACGGAACCGTAGAAGTAACGTATGAAGCTACAGTAAATGCCCCAACAGGAACAGTGGGAGAGTATACTAATGTAGCTCAGATCACGGCCAGTGATCAGTATGATCCAGATAGTGATCCAACCACCGATGCGAGTGTAGATGAAGATGGAGATACCGATGGTTATGATGATGATGAGGATGCGTTAACCATTGCACCAGCACAAATAGATTTATCGTTAGTAAAAGGATTATCCGTTGGAAGTGCCACACCAAATGTAGGTGATGTGTTAACTTTTGAATTAGTAATCACTAATGATGGTCCACAAGATGCTAGTAATGTATCTGTAGAAGATGTACTGCCAATAGGATATACCTTAGGAACTGTAAATAATGCAGGAACAGGATTAGGTAATACAGCAAGTTGGTCAGGGTTATATGTACCAGCGGTTGGAAGTATAACAGTAACATACCAAGCTACAGTAAATGCCCCAACAGGAGCAACAGATGAGTATTTAAATATAGCACAAGTTACAGCTGCAGACCAATACGATATAGATAGTACACCAAATAATGATGATGGAGACCAAAGTGAAGATGAAGAAGATAACTTCACAGTAGTGCCACAAACCTCAGATTTATCAATTAACAAGACAGTAAGTGATTTAACTCCAGATGTAGGAGATGTTATAACATTTAGCATTGCTATATCAAATGCAGGAACATCAATAGCAACCAATGTAAGTTTAGAAGATGTATTACCAGTAGGTTATACATTAGAATCAGGAACTATAGATAATGGAGGTGTGTTCAATGCAGGAGATACAACTATTACATGGGATGGTTTAATAGTGCCATTAACAGGACTTACATTAAGCTACCAAGTAACGGTAAATGATCCAACAGGCGCAACCGATGAATATAGAAATATAGCTGAGATAACAGGAGGAGATCAGTTTGATCCAGATAGTACACCAGACAATGATGATGGTGATCAAAGTGAAGATGACGAAGATGATGAAGAGGTAACACCAACACAAGCAGATCTAGAATTAGTAAAAGGTATAAGTTCAGGAAGTAGTTCTACTCCCAATGTAGGTGATACAGTAGTCTTTGAGATAGTAGTAAGTAACAATGGGCCAGACAATGCTACAGGAGTATCTGTATCAGATTTGGTACCATCAGGCTACAGTGCTATAACAAGTATAGACAATGGCGGATTAGCAAGTGGTAACCAAATAGATTGGTCAGGATTGAGTATAGCCAATGGTGGAAGTATAACCTTAAGCTACCAAGTAACCGTAGATGCCCCAAGCGGAGCATCAGGCGAGTATACAAATGTAGCAGAGGTAACAGGTTCAGATCAATTTGATCCAGACAGTACCCCAGATAATGACGATGGTGATCAAAGTGAAGACGAAGAAGATAGCTTTACCGTAACACCACAGACCTCAGACCTTTCCATAAATAAAACAGTAAGTGATGCTACGCCAAATGTAGGTGATGTAGTTACCTTTACGATAACAATAAGTAATGCAGGTACAGTAGCGGCTACCAATGTATCAGTACAAGATGTGTTACCAATAGGATATAGTAATGTATCATCAATCAGTAATTCAGGAACAGAGACGGTTACCAATCAAATAGATTGGACAGGATTAGCTGTACCATTAGGCGTTGATACAGTAACCTTAAGCTTTAATGCAACAGTAGATGCCCCAACAGGTACTACAGATGAGTATGTAAATCATGTAAGCATCACAGCTGCAGATCAATATGATCCAGACAGTGATCCATCCACAGATGCGTCTTCAGATGATTATGATGATGGACTAGACGATGATGATGAGGCGGTAGCCGAAGTTACCCCACAGCAATCAGATTTAAGTATAGTAAAAACGATAGATAACAGTTTACCTAATGTAGGAGATACAGTAACGTTCACCTTAACGGTAAGCAATGCCGGACCAGATATAGCTACTGGTGTATCAGTAGAAGATATTTTACCATCAGGTTATACCTTAACCGGAGTAAATGATGGCGGAGTGCAATCAGGTAACACCGCAACTTGGACAGGGTTAACTGTAGCAGCAAATAACGGAACCGTAGAAGTAACGTATGAAGCTACAGTAAATGCCCCAACAGGAACAGTGGGAGAGTATACTAATGTAGCTCAGATCACGGCCAGTGATCAGTATGATCCAGATAGTGATCCAACCACCGATGCGAGTGTAGATGAAGATGGAGATACCGATGGCGATGATGATGATGAGGATACGTTAACCATTGCACCAGCACAAGCAGATTTATCTTTAACTAAGTTTGTGGTAGATGGAGATTTAACACCTTTAATTGGTTCAGAAATAACATTTGAAATTAGAGTGTTTAATGATGGTCCGCAAGATGCTACAGGAGTAGAAGTGGTAGATTTATTACCATCAGGTTATGACTTTATATTATACAGTTCAACAGCTGGTTTATATGATGAAACTACAGGTGTATGGTCTGTAGGAAGTGTTAGAGCTGGTGAATATGAGTCTTTATTAATAGATGTATTAGTAAATGAAGCAGGAGATTATTTCAATATTGCCGAAGTAACAGCGTCTGATGTATATGATATAGATTCAACGCCAAATAATGACGATGGTGATCAGAGTGAGGATGATGAAGATAATGCGGTGGTAACACCGGTTACTCCAATAGCCGATCTTTCTCTAAATAAAGTAGTTGTAGATGGAGATACATCTCCGTTAGTAGGAACAGAAATTACGTTCCAGATTACGGTAACTAATGATGGTCCACAAGATGCTACGGGAGTAGAAGTGGTAGATTTATTACCATCAGGTTATGACTTTATATTATTCAGTTCAACATCTGGAACTTATGATGAAACTTCGGGTATTTGGAATGTAGGAACTGTAGCAAATGGTACAACAGAAACATTGTTAATAGATGTATTAGTAAATGCAACTGGAGATTATGTAAATGTTTCTCAAGTAACTGCCTCTGACGTTTTAGACGCTGATTCAACACCAAATAATGATGATGGTGATCAGAGTGAGGATGATGAAGATAATGAGGTAGTAACACCAATAGCTTCTGTTGCAGATTTATCATTAACCAAGGGAGTAGTAGATGGAGATTTAAATCCTCAAGTTGGAACAGAAATTACATTTATAATTACTGTTTCTAATGATGGTCCAGAAGACGCCACAAGCGTAGAGGTAACAGACCTTTTACCTTCAGGATTCGATTTTATCTTATTCAGTTCAACATCTGGAACTTACGATGAAATTACAGGAGTTTGGAATATAGGTACGGTAACAAATGGAGCTACAGAAACATTATTAATTGATGTTCTTGTAAATGGTACAGGTGATTATTTAAATATTGCGGAAGTAACAGCTTCTGATGTATTAGATAATGATTCTACACCAAATAACGATGACGGAGACCAAAGTGAAGATGACGAAGATAATGTATTAGTAACTCCAGTAGTTGCGGTTGCAGATTTATCGTTAACTAAAGCGGTTGTAGATAGTGATATTACTCCTAATGTTGGTCAGGAAATTACCTTCCAAATAACAGTTAATAATAACGGGCCAGATGCCGCAACAGGGGTAGAAGTAACAGATATTTTACCAGTTGGATTTGACTTTATTCTATACAGTGCTACATCGGGTATTTATGATGAAAGTACTGGAGTATGGAATGTTGGAACTATTCAAAGTGGAAGCTCGCAAATATTGTTTGTTGATGTATTAATAAATGAGCCAACCGGGGCAACTGACGAATACCTTAATGTGGCGCAAGTTACAGGAAGTGACGTTGTAGATCCAGATAGTGCACCAAATAATGATGATGGTGATCAAAGTGAAGATGATGAAGATAGTATACTAATTTTAACAGAAACAGCAGATCTTAGTTTAACAAAATCTGTAAGTAATGTTAATGCTAACGTTGGAGAAGTAATAACTTTTACAATTCAAATAGATAATGCAGGTGCTAATATTGCAACTGGGGTAGCTGTTGAAGATAAGTTGCCAATAGGTTATAGTAATATTACTAATATAAGTAACAACGGTATTTTGGATGATGATGAAATACTCTGGACCAACTTAACCGTGCCATTGTCAGGTTTAACTATAACTTATGAAGCTACTGTTAATATGCCAACACTTGCAGATGGAGAGTATTTAAATATAGCAGAAATAATTGCCGTAGATCAATATGATCCAGATAGTGAGCCAAATAATGATAATGGTGATCAAAGTGAAGATGACGAAGACAATGCTCAGGTAAATACACCAACTGTAGATGTTGAGATTGTTAAAGAAGTAAGTGATGCTAATCCTAGTGTATTAGATATTGTAACATTTACTATTTCGGCTTCTAACTTAGGAGGTATAGACGCCACATCTGTAGAAATATTAGATGTATTACCTCAAGGTTATAATTTTGAATCTGCTACTCCATCATTAGGAGTTTATGATACAGATTCAGGAATATGGCAAGTACCAGTAATAGCTGCTGGATTAACAGAAACATTAGAAATAACGGTAACCGTATTAGATGTTAATGATTATGAAAATACAGCGTCATTACAATATTTAGATCAAATAGATTCTAATGAAAATAATGATTCTGACACGGCAACCGTAGATCCTCAATGTTTAACAATTTATAACGAATTCTCACCAAACGGAAATGGTGTAAACGAAGTGTTCTATATAGATTGTATAAACAATTATCCTAATAATAATCTTAAGATTTATAACAGATGGGGTAACCTAGTTTACACTAAGGAAGGTTATGATAATACTTTTGACGGTATATCTAACGGAAGATCTGTTTTAAACAAAAACGAGAAGTTACCGGTTGGTACATACTATTATGTTCTAGATCTGGGAGACGGCTCTAAACAAAAAGCAGGATGGTTATATATAGTAAGGTAATAACGGATAAAAAAATTAGCAAGATGTTTTCAAAATATAAAAATAAAGATATGAGTGCAAAGCATAGAGTATCAGTAATTACAATGTTGTTAGCTTTATTTATAACTTCTGTAAGTAATGCGCAACAAGACCCACAGTACACAGATTATATGTTTAACACATTAACTGTAAACTCAGCTTATGCTGGTTCTAGAGGTCACCTAACAGTAACGGGTTTGAATAGAACGCAATGGGTTGGTCTAGACGGCGCGCCGGAGACTCAATCATTTAGTGTAGATTCTCCAGTTGGTAAGAATGTTGGATTAGGGTTTTCTATTGTTAATGATAGAGTAGGACCATCAGATGAATTTTTCTTCGATGCTAACTTTTCATATACTATTCACCTTAATGATGAAAGTAAATTATCATTTGGTATAAAAGGCGGTGGTAGAATGTTAAATGTAGATTTTACTAAGGGAACTTATCAGCAACAAGAAGGTATTTTTCAGAATATTAATAATAAATTTTTAGCAACAATTGGTGCGGGAGTTTATTGGCATAACGAAGATGCTTATGTTGGTTTATCTGTGCCTAATTTTTTAACAGATGAGCATTATGATGAAGTTCAAGATGCTGTTGCTGCGGAACGATTACATTACTTTTTAATAGGTGGTAAAGTTTTCGATTTAAGCCCAAAAGTAAAATTTAAACCTGCTTTTTTAGGTAAGTTTGTAATTGGAGCGCCTATAATAGTAGATTTATCGGCTAACTTCTTATTTAGTGATACCCTAAGATTAGGAGCGGCTTATCGTTGGGATGATTCTGTAAGTGGATTGATTGGTTTGCAAATTACTCCGCAACTAATGGTTGGATATGCATATGATTTCACTACAACAGAGCTTCAAAATTTTAATAACGGAACTCATGAAATCATGTTGCGTTTCGAGTTAAAATCCAAGGAAAAACAATTAAAATCACCTCGATTCTTTTAAACCAAGTACTTATGAAAAAAATATTAATTATAACGGTTTTATGCTTATCTAGTTTTGCTTTTTCACAGAGCAGAATATCTAAAGCAGATAAATTATTTGACAAATTATGGTATAAAGAAGCAGCGGTTTTATATGAAACTGAGGTTAGAGCTTTGGAAGATAAAAGTTTTGAAAATGAAGAAGAATATAAAAGATTATTGCAAAGGGCAGGTGATGCCTATTTCTTTAACACAGATATGAGTAATGCTTATAAATGGTATGATAGATTAGTATCTGAATTTTATACAAGTGTTGAACCAGAGTATATTTTTAGATATGCGCATACCTTAGAAGGTATTGGTAAGTATAGAGATGCCAAACGTTGGATGAAAGAATTTTCTAAAAGAACAGAAAATAAAGACGATAGGTCTAAGCACTTAGATCAGGTAGAATTAACAGTTGAAGATGTATTAGATATTGAACCAAGATTTACTTTAAAAAATGTTTCGGTAAATACTAAATATTCTGATTTCGGACCTCAGTATTATAAAGATAAGTTGATATATTCTTCAGCAGTAGATTCTTCGGTGTTTCACACTAGAATTTATCATTGGAATGAGCAGCCATTTTTGAATATGTATGTTGGTAATCTTAATGAAATTGAATCTGATCTTAAAAATACGGGAGAGTTTTCAAAAGCATTAAATACAAGGTACCACGAGGCTACTTTGGCATTTTCACCAGATCAAACTAAAGTTTATTTTACCAGAAATAATTATAATGGTGATTTAGGTAGAGATAGCAAAGGAACAAATCATTTAAAGCTATATAGTGCAGAATTATTAAATGATGAAGAAGGGGAGTTAACCTGGCAGAATGTTAATGAATTACCTTTTAATAGTGAAGACTATTCGGTTGGCCATCCATCAGTAAGTGAAGATGGTAAACTACTATATTTTGTTTCAGATATGCCTGGCTCAATTGGAGCTACAGATATTTTTGTTGTTGACATTTTGGAAAATGGTTATTCTGCTCCAAGAAACCTTGGAGAAAAAGTAAATACTGCTGGAAGAGAAATGTTTCCTTTTATTACCAATAGTACTTTATATTTAGCTTCTGATGGTCATTTAGGTTTAGGAGGTTTAGATGTTTATCAAAGCAGTATTGTAGATGAAAATTTTGTAGCACCTCAAAACCTAGGAGCCCCATTAAATAGTGAGTTAGATGATTTCGGATTCATTATAAAAGAATTAGAAAATAAAGGTTTTGTTTGTTCTAATAGGTTAACTGGTAAAGGTGATGATGATATCTATTCTTTTGTTAGACTTCCAGAGCCTACTTGTGATCAATCCATAAGAGGCTATGTGTCTAATACCGTAACCGGAGAACGTTTATCTGATGTTAAAATGACTTTAGTTGCTGATGGCGAGGAACTAGAAAATACAACAACAGACTTAAATGGTTCTTACAAGTTTAAAAAGGTTTTAGATTGTAATACAAAATATACGGTATTAGCAGAAAAGACAGGTTATGCCAAAAGAGATAAATTAGCAAAGACTGAAGATAGACCAGGAGAAACGATTGTTGCTTTAGGTATGGAAACTTTAAACCCTTTAATTGTTGAAGAAGGTGGTTTGCTGAAAATTAAAATTGGTATTATTTATTTTGATTTAGATAAGTCTTTTATTCGTAACGATGCCTCAATAGAACTTAATAAGGTAGTCTTATTAATGAACCAGTATCCAAATATGGTTATTAAAATAGAATCTCATACAGACTCCAGAAACACACATGAGTATAATGTTGACCTTTCTGATAGAAGAGCAAAATCTACTAGAGATTATATTATTAGTCAAGGTATTGAAGCAAATAGAATTGAGAGTGCTAAGGGTTACGGCGAAGAACAATTGATTAATGGATGTAAAGACGGCGTTAAATGTACAGAAGGAGAACATCAACTTAATAGAAGATCAGAATTCATAATTATTAAAATGTAAATTTTAATAGATTTTATAATTTTAACAAGCACTTAATTTTTTAAGTGCTTTTTTATTTAATTTAGTTTAGTAGTGAAGTTTAATTTTGTTCGTATTTTTGTCTTACTATGATAGAAGAAAAAGTAATTCTTGTAAATGAAAATGATGAGCAAATAGGTTTAATGCCTAAAATGGAAGCTCATGAAAAAGCCGTTTTACACAGAGCCTTTTCAGTATTTATATTTAATGATAAAAACGAATTAATGTTGCAGCAACGTGCCTTAGATAAATACCATTCTCCAGGGCTTTGGACCAATACATGCTGTAGTCATCAAAGAGATGGTGAAACTAATATAGAAGCTGGTAAAAGACGTTTGCAAGAAGAAATGGGTTTTGTTACAGAGCTTGAAGAAACAATATCATTCATATATAAAGCGCCTTTTGATAATGGTTTAACAGAGCATGAGTTAGATCATGTTTTAATTGGTAAATACAATAATGAACCAAGTATTAATTTAAATGAAGTGGCTAGTTGGAAATGGATGGCTTTAGAAGATGTTAAAAATGATATTATTTTAAATCCAGATTTGTATACGGAGTGGTTTAAAGTAATTTTTGATAAATTCTATGAAAATATAAATGTAACTACACATGAGGGTAACAGTAAGTAGAAAAGCACATTTTAATGCTGCCCATAGGCTATATAGAAAAGATTGGAACGATGAAAAAAATCAATTGATTTTTGGTAAATGTAACAATCCGAATTTTCATGGACACAATTACGAGCTTATCGTTAGTGTAACAGGAGAGATTGATGAAGAAACCGGTTATGTTATAGATATAAAAATTTTAAGAGAAATTATTAAAGAAGAAATAGAGGATGCTTTCGATCATAAAAACTTAAATCTGGAAGTAAAAGAATTTAAAGAATTGAATCCAACTGCAGAAAATATTTCGGTTGTTATTTACAATAAAATCAAGCCAAAAATTAACCCTAGTTTAGATTTAGAAATTACACTTTATGAAACGCCAAGAAATTTTGTAACCTATTCTGGTCATTAATTTTTTTGTTGAAATATTTACCTATATTTAATTAAAATAAAACCTATTTAATATGCCTAGTAAAAGAGATTTAAAAAAAGACATTAATAATGTTTTAGGAGAGATTATTGGACAAGTATGTGATTGGGAACTTGAAAATACCGATAAAGACACTAAAAAAAGCGAAGCCATTATAGATGAAGCTATTGATACTTTTGATGAATTAATTGCAAAAGTTAATGTTAGAAATGTAGACAACGTAAAAGCTCATTTTAAATCTATAAATGCTGAATTAGAGACTAAAGGAAATGCATTATTAGATAAACTTAAAAAACTTGGGTAAATTTTTTATCGGAGTTCTTGTAAATTATAATAATGCTATTATATTTGCACCCGTTAAATCGCCGATGTAGCTCAGCTGGCTAGAGCAGCTGATTTGTAATCAGCAGGTCGTGGGTTCGAGTCCCTCCATCGGCTCTATAATAATAAAAAAGCCTTTCAGAAATGAAAGGCTTTTTTTATAAAAATTTTTAAGTTCAATATGCTGGTTATTGTTCTTCTTCTTTAATCTTTTTTATAAATGCTTCAAGTTCTTTACCGTATTTAGATGCTTTTACTTTAGGAGTAAGTGAATTATTTATAGTATCTAAAAGGTCTACATTAGCATTATATATTTCTGTAAGTGCTAGATAAGGAGCTACCTCACTATTTTTATTGTTTAATGCAAAATTTACAGTAAATAGATATTTTCTTTTTAAACTCCCATCATATTCATTTTGAATATCTTTTAGTTTAACAGAATCACCATCTTTTTGAGCATCAAAAGTTTCTTTTATTAATTCTAAATCTCTGTTTTTAAGTTTTGAAATTACCTTTTGGTAGTCTTCCATAACCTTTTGTTGTTCACTACCGTTTATTTTAGCATCAAAGACAAAGTTTTTAAGAGTAGTGTTTATTTCAGTGATACCTTTATCCGCAAAGAATGAAATTCTATCTTCTTTATTACTGTTTTTATCTAGATACAAAAAGAAAACCTCCGGAGATTCTAATGAGCTATATAATTCAAAATTGGGGTTGCCATTTACTACAACAGAATCTACTGTAGTTAAAGCAGTGTCAATTATTTTTTTTAAATAAACTGTCCCTTTTTTTAACCCTTGAACATGGGATTTAACTGTTAAATCATGTTTTTCTTTAGCACAAGAAAAGATTAATAAAGCTAAAGCTATAAATGCTATTTTTTTCATCAGAAATTTATTTGAGCGCAAATATCATAAAATAAAATTGAAAACCTAGCTTACTGAAGCCAATTCCATTAAAATGGTACAAGCTATTGCGGCAATGGTTCCTACGGCATATCCAAAAACTGCTAATAAAACACCTACCGTGGCTAATGAGGGGTGAAATGCAGAAGCCACTATTGGAGCTGATGCAGCGCCTCCTACATTGGCTTGACTTCCAACGGCCAGAAAGAAATAAGGTGCTCTAATTATTTTGGCCACAGTTAATAAAAGTAAAGCATGGATACTCATCCAAACAACACCAATGGCTATTAATCCAAGGTTATCAAAAATGAGAGTTAAATCCATTTTCATTCCTATTGAAGCTACCAGAATATAAATAAAAACACTTCCAAATTTACTGGCGCCCGCACCTTCATAATTTCTAGCCTTGGTAAAAGATAGAGCTATGGCTATTAAAGTAGATATACTTATCATCCAAAAGAATTTAGAGCCTAAAAAGGTAAAAATGTTTTTAGTGGTTTCATTTTCAATTTGAGAAACCATATTATCAAAAAACGGTGCCAGAAAGTTTGAGCTTAAATGTGCAAAACTCACCGCTCCAAATGCAATAGCGAATATTATCATTAATTCTGTTAAACTTGGATTTCGTTTTACTTTTTCAGCAAAAGTTGAGACCTTATCTTTAAGATTGTCTATAGATGATGTATCTGCTTTTAACCAAGCATTTATTTTTCTTCTTCTTCCTATTCCTATTAGTAAAATAGCCATCCAAATATTTGCTACTACAATGTCAACAAATACCATTCCTCCGTATAGTTTTTGATTATATCCATATATTTCCAACATAGCAGTTTGGTTGGCACCACCACCAATCCAACTTCCTGCTAATGTGGAAAGTCCTCTCCATACAGCATCAGGACCTGCGCCTCCAACCGTTTCAGGTGATATTAAGGATATTAATAAAATAGCTATAGGTCCTCCAATAACTATACCTATGGTTCCTGTAAAAAACATAATTAATGCTCTCCAACCAAGATTGAATACAGCTTTAAGATCAATACTCAAAGTCATTAAAACTAATGCCGCTGGTAATAAATATCTGCTAGAAACATAATATAAGTTAGAACTATATTCAATAATTTCACCAGATTCATTTGTGGTTTCCCAGTCTGGGGCTATTAACCCAATTGTTGTAAAAACTGCGGGAATCATATACGCCATAAAAAGCCCCGGAACAATTTTATAAAATTTACTCCAAAAACCAGAAGTTTTAGATTCGGTATAAAATATGAGCCCTAAGGAAATCATTAATAAACCAAAAACAATGGTATCATCTGTAAATAAAGGTTGGCTATTCATTAAAGTATATTTATGGTATATATCAATGCAATATAATTAAAATATAAGTAGATGGTTTTGTAGTTTGGCACGGTGATTGTATTATGTATATCAAAAGCAATTATATCAAGGTTTATTGAGTGGTTACTTTAAACTTTTTAATTGTATTTCATATTTTTGGTTGGTTAGTTAAAAAAAGCATCTTTCTTGGATGCTTTTTTTTGACTATATATTTACCTAAATAGGTGTTGGGAATTTAAAAAAACCGATGAAATGCATAAAAATTCCGATAAGTGTTAAAATTAAATGCATTTCATCGATTTAAATGGTTTTTTGTCGTGTAGATTGAAATATAAGTTTACTTTTGAAGTGTACTAAATAACACACTTTTTAGTTCAATGGATTAATTAATTAATATTTGCATTATGTTGTTGGTATAGAGACCCTAAATCTACATCATAGTAAAAAAGCAAATTAAAAAGAGACCGAGTTTGAGGGAACTCGGTTTTTTTGTGCCCTATATTTTCGCAACACTTTTTTCTCTAAATTAGCTGTATGATTAAACTAATTCTGAAATTTGTTTTTGGCCTTTATAGCGTATTATCTTTTGCGCAATTGCCAGATGGTTTTGTTTATGTTAGCAACGTAATACCTGATTTGGACATAGAATTAAGATATTTAACTGATAATAATTTTGTAGGTAGCCCAATTGATGGCTATTTAGAAAATAAGCTAATACTAACAAAAGAAACAGCCGAAGCGTTGAAGTTGGTAAATGAAGATTTAAAAAGCCACGATTTGTGTTTAAAAGTGTATGATGGGTATAGGCCACAGCGAGCTGTAAATCACTTTATACAATGGGCAAAAAAATTAAATGATACTGTAACTAAATCTATATTTTATCCAAATGTTAAAAAAATAGACCTATTTAAGGAAGACTATATAGCTTCAAGATCAGGTCATAGTAGGGGGAGTACTGTTGATATAACAATTGTTGATGTCAATACTGGAAACCCCATTGATATGGGTAGTTCTTATGATTTTTTTGGAAAGGAATCTTGGGTTAATTATAATGAAATAACCAAAGAACAAAAGGCCAATAGAATTTTTCTACAGGAATTAATGAAAAAATATGGTTTTACTGGTTACCCTAAAGAGTGGTGGCATTTTACTTTAATTAATGAACCATTTCCTAATACGTATTATGATTTTCTAATACAATAGTAAAATTCAAGAAGGGTTAAATTCTTGTAAGTTTAGTAATAATCTTAGAATGTTGTGGGAATTTTGAAATTAAAAATTCTCTTTCAGGAAGTTCAAAATCTTTAAAATCAAAACCAGGTGACACAGTACAACCAACTAATGAATAATCATTTGGCTTAACAACTTCAGATGCAAACCAGTCTCTTGCATTTACAGTAAATTGAGGTACTTCCCCCGCTTCTATATTATTACCTATAATGACACTTGAGTACTCTTCTTTATCTGTAATAATATGAAGTTTTAAAGGTGACCCTTTATAAAAATGCCACATCTCATCTTGTTTAATTCTATGAAATGCAGAAAAGGTATTAGATGTTAGTAAGAAGTAAATACCTGTAGAAAAATTTCGTTTTCCAGAAATATCATCATCTAAATCATTTTCAGAAATTAGTCCTTTACTTCTATACGTTTCCTTATAAAAACCACCTTCTGGGTGTGGTTGCATATTGAGGGTTTTAGCAATGTTTTCAGCTTCAGTCATAATTAATACCAACGTTTTTTCTTCTTTTTTGATGCAGCACTTTTACGCCCTTTTTTATGCTTACTGCCTGTTTTTTTTGATTTATGAATTATTGGTTTTGCTTTAGGGTCTAAGGGATATGGATGATCTTCAACAATGTCAAGTTGCAATTGAATGAGTTGCTGAATTGATTTTATATAATTTTTTTCATCAGCTGAACAAAGTGAGTGAGCCATCCCACTATTACCTGCTCTAGCTGTTCTTCCAATTCTATGCACATAGGTTTCAGGTACATTGGGTAAATCAAAATTAATTACAGCATCTAAATCATTAATATCAATTCCCCTAGCGGCAACATCTGTAGCAATTAAAATATTAACGTCTGCTTTTTTAAACCTGTTTAGTGCTTCTTGTCTTGCTGTTTGACTTTTGTCTCCATGAATACTATCTGCTTTATAACCGTTTTTAAGAAGTGTTTTTTCAAGTTTATCGACACCAAATTTTGTACGTCTGAAAATGATGATATTGCCTTTAATTGTATTTCTTAACAAATGAAGACATAACTCAATTTTATTCCTTTTTGGAACATAATAGAGTAATTGGTTAACATTTTTAGATGTAGAAGAATTTTGCGCCACTTCTATGCGTTCTGGTTGTTTTAAAATGGTGTTTGCAAGCTCTTCAACTTTAATAGGAATAGTAGCCGAAAACAGCAAGATTTGCTTTTCCTTAGTACATAGACGTTCAATTTTATTTACATCATCAATAAAGCCCATGTCTAGCATTAAATCGGCTTCGTCTAAAACTAAAGTCTCTACAAAATCTAAGTTCACTACATCTTGTTTATGCAAGTCTAATAATCGTCCTGGTGTAGCAATTAATATATCAACTCCTTTTTTTAGAACTTCTTTTTGGGGCTCAATGGAAGCGCCTCCATAAATAACGGTACTTCTTAAATTTGTGTAAGTAGAATACGTATTAAAATTTTCTTGAATTTGAATAGCTAATTCTCTGGTGGGGCTTACAATTAGGGCCCTAATTTTTTTGCCCTTTTTAGGGGCGTCCTGTCTATCAAACAACTGTTGTAGAATAGGTAAAGCAAATGCAGCCGTTTTACCAGTACCTGTTTGGGCAGATACTATAACATCTTTTTTACTTATAATTAGAGGAATAGTTTTTTCTTGTACAAGAGTAGGGGCGTTATAACCTGCCTCTGCAACAGCTCTTAGTATAGGTTTGTTTAGTTGTAAGTCTTTAAATGACATTAAAAATTAATTTGAAACAAATATAAAATAAAGTAAATAGCCTAACTCAAGAAAGATTTCAACTTATTTCTTTTTCGTTGTGGTAAAGCGTTATTATTTATTGCTAAGTCAATATGGGACTTGTTTTTGTCTTTATCGAATAATAATTTGAATAATTGAGCTGTTGTTAAGCTCTTTTCTGGTCGCTCTACTAGCTTGAATTCATCACCAGATTTTACATAACCCTCTTCTATAATTCTTACGTAAGTTCCTGGGAAACCATGTGCTATAAATTGTTTTAATACATTTTGATTGCCAAACTTGTACCCTAATTTAAAACAAGGTTCACGTGGTTGGGTAACTTGCACCAAAGCATTCCCAACTTTGTAAATATCTCCTATAAAGATTTCATTTTCATTTAAACCAGAAACTGTTATGTTTTCTCCAAACATACCCCATTTCCAATCTAAATCGGGATACAAGTTTTTCCAGTAACTATATTGATTTTCTGAAAATATATAACAGGCTTTAAACTCACCTCCATGATTTTTTCTATCGGTAATTTCATCACCCTTAACGTCGCTCTTTCCCAAGAAAATAGATTGGTTTGTTGGAGTCTTATATATGCCCGTAACCACCTTATTTCCATTCCAAATAATGGTTTTGGGTTTAGCGATATTTGTTGAGATTATTTTCATTTGTTTTTTGGAATAAGAAGAATGTTTTAATTTTCTTCATGAATAGCATCCTTTTCAATTAAAGTTACTGGTTTTTGAAGAATTAAGCTATTAGGATAGGTAACTAAATCTCCATTTACTAATCTTAAATGTAAATGAAATGCTCCAATATCTTCAATAATAGCTTCGGTTGGCAAATCATTATCATGAATTTTAATTTTATCACCAACTTTATAGGGATATGAGAAGAATAAGATAATGCCAGAAGTTACATTACTTAAAACAGACCAAGCTGCAAATAAGGCAATGCCTAGAATAGCAAATACAGATGAAAAAATAATAGCAATATCTTCAAATTTAACCCCAAAAACAAAGGCTTCAATTAAAATTCCTGTTAAAAATAAACTAACTGTAACATATTTACAGATAAGGTTTATTCTTGCTTTTATAATCCCATTTTTTTTACCTATTTTTTTTATGATAAGTTTGGTGAAAAAGCTTATTAAAAATAAGACACCAATGACAAATGAAGTGATAATCAGTTCACTTTTATAAGTTTCAAAAAACATAGTTCTGTTCTTAAAAGTTTTATTATAAATATACGTTTCAAATTACAATTCAGCCATTTCATTTAACGTTTTATAAACAAGATGAATAGGGAACCCCATAACATTAAAATAAGAACCCTCAATTTTGGTTACACCAATTTCACCAATCCACTCTTGAATGCCATAAGCACCTGCTTTATCATAAGGTTTATAGGTGTTTATATAAAACAAAATCTCCTTATCAGTTAATTCTTTGAATGTAACTTTGGTAATGTTATGTAATGTTTTTTCATAGTTTTTAGAGGTAAAACATACTGATGTAATCACCTCATGTGTTTTGTTGCTTAGAGATTTCAAGATAGCGTAAGCTTCATCTTTATCTCTTGGTTTTCCTAGAGCCTTACCATTATGCCAAACAATGGTATCACTAGTAATTAAAATATCCTTGTCTTTTAAATCATCTTTAAAGGGTAGTGCTTTAAGTTGTGCTAGATAATTGCTGATTTCAAAATGCGTTAACCTATCTGGATATTCCTCTTTAACAGGTTTAAGTCTAATTTCGAAATCTAAACCTAAGTTTTTAAAAAAAGCTTGTCTTCTAGGAGAACCCGAAGCGAGAATAAGATGATGGTTTTTTAGTTTTTCGTTGAGCATTAAAAAGTAAACTTGTATAAAAGTACAGAAAGCATTCCAAAAAGCATTACTAGTTTTAATAAGTTACTTATATGATAATAATCTTTTTTGCTTTTGGCATTAAAAACTTTTATTGAAATATAAATAGAAGGCGCCCATAAAAGCATAAGAAAATAAATAACGGCGATTTGGTTCTGGTATAGCTCATAAACAATATAATGCGCAATTCCTAAAACGGGAATAAGAGATAAAGCAAATAGAATATTAGAAGTTCGTTCTCGACCTATAGCTATAGGTAAAGTATTCATTCCAGCTTTATAATCACCATCAATATCTTCAATGTCTTTGGCTATTTCTCGTATTAAATTAATGATAAAGGCAAATATGGCATAATCTAAAACAATCTTAAAATAAACTAATTGTAATTGTTGATTTAAAGGCGTAATATTAGGAAGTAACTCAAAAACGCCAACAATTAATACGCTTAAAGCTACGAGTATTGAAATTACAATGTTGCCAATTAACAACGTTTGTTTTAAATAACTAGCATACACATAAAGTAGAGCTGAAATAATTACGAATAACGAAAAGAAAGCACTTTTACCTACTATGTGAGACAGGTAATATCCTAATCCAACACCAACAATATTTAGAACAATAAAGAGGTTAAACGCCCATTTTTCAGATATTGATTTGCCTACTATTACTTTTTCTGGCTTGTTTACTAAATCGGTTTCAATATCATGAATGTCATTTATAATGTTGCCAGCTGCGGCAATAGAAATGGTAGCTAAAATTAAAATGAAAATGCCAATAGTATCTAAAGTAGTATGAGCTCCAAAAGATTCTAAAAGTCCATATTTTATTAGTAATTGCACTAAAGCAATCATTAATAGGTTTTTCCAACGGATGAGATTAAGGAAGTTCATTTAAGGATTAGCCATAATTTTATTAATTATAAAACTTATGAAAAGTAAAACTAGAATAGTTATAATTGAAGAAATAATTACAGTTTTTTTAAACCTGCTACCTTCATCTTTTCGTATCTTATTTTTTATAATTTCTTTTTCAGTTTTAGATAAAGCTTTGTGTGTAAAATCTAGCTTAAAATTAGAATGAGTTTCTTTGTTAAGTTTTTCTTTAAGTGTAGAAAATGCTTTTTTTGAACTTTGGTTGAAAATACTTTGGTTATTCCCAAAGCCAATGTAACCAAAACCAGTGTTATGTCTTCTTTTGTTTCTAGTCAATAGATTTCAAATTAATCATATTTAGCATTAAAATTTCCATTCCATTTATCATGAACCTTTAGTACTTGTTCTATAACATCACGTACCGCGCCTTTACCACCACTTTTATGAGAAATATATTTTGAAACACCTTTTATTTCTTGAACAGCGTCTTGTGGGCAACAAGGTAAACCCACCAATTTCATTACTGGGTAATCAGGTATGTCATCACCCATATATAATACATTTTCTAATTTTACGCTTTTGTTATTTAAGTATTCATTTAGCTGATCTATCTTATTATGGGCCCCAAGAAAAATGTCTTTAATTCCTAATCCGGTTAAACGCTTTCTAACCCCTTCATTAGAACCACCAGAAATGATACATACATTAAATCCGGCATCAACAGCAGTTTTTAAGGCGTAACCATCTTTAATATTCATTGTTCTTAGCATTTCTCCATTGGTCATTATGGTTACGGTACCATCTGTTAAAACACCATCAACATCAAAAATAAAGGTGTTAATGTGCTCTAGGTATTCTTTATAACTTTTGTCTTCCATTTATTTACTTTTATTCCTTACAGAACCATGTGTGCGTTGAATAGATTCTGTGAGTAGGTTGTATATATCTTTATGATGTTCATTTTTTAAAGCCTTTATCTGTTTTTTTAAAGTCTTTTGGTCATTACGTTTTGCGGGCCCTGTTTGAGCTAAATAGGGAGAGGTTTCCTGAACCTTTTTTGCGGTTTCTAAAATTAAAGGCTTCAATAAATCAAATTCAGCGCCTTCACTTTCTGTAATTTCATGTCCAATACGGTATAGTTGATTGGTGAAATTATTCACATAAACGGCTGCCAGATGCAATACTTTACGTTGTTCACTATTTACTTTTTTAGTTGGGCTACCAATAGAAATGGCTAATTCTTTTAATGTGTGATAGTAAGGTTTATCAACTGTTTCAATACAAATAGGAACGTTTTTAAAATCTAATTGAGCCGTTTTGCTAAACGTTTGTAGTGGATAAAATACACCTCGTTTTTGGTTCTTATCTAAATCATGAACACTAACACTACCTGAAGTGTGTACCACCAGTTTATCTTTAAAAGGTAATTGGGAGGAAAGTTCTGAAATAGCATCATCACTTACAGCTAAAATGTAAACATCGGCATCTTTAAGTTGATTTAAATTATCTATAACATCAACTTCATTTTTATAAATATCTATTGACTTTAAACTTCTGTTGTACCATTGCACCACAGAAACATTTTCAGATTTGCTAAAAGCTTTATATAAATGTGTTGCTACATTACCGGCACCAAGAATAGTTACTGAAATCATATTGCTAAAATACTAACAATTGTGAATTAGGGATTAGTAATTATGAATTTTTGATATGGCTGTCAAATAGTGGTTAATTGTATCTGACGTTGTGTTAATTCTAATTTGCAATTAATTATAAACGTTCTTACTACTTTGTTATTTATTAACTTAGTGTTAGTTTGTAATTGAAAGTGTTCACATTACAAATTTGCTTTTGTATCTAGTAATGTAGCCAATTCTTTTGCATAATCTATAAAAGCTATGGTTTCATCAGTACGTGCTAGTTTAATTTTATTAAAAATAATAATAGCTTCACCATTACTTTCTAAATGGTAAATCTGATGATTTTCAAAAAATCGTAAAATTTCATCTGTAAAAAATGACCGGATCTCAGATTCGTTATTACCCATAAGTAAGAATTTTTTTGAAAAATCTGGATACATCTCAAAATCGATGTCTTTATAGCCGGTAAACGCCATAACACGGTCAAATAATTTTTCTAAAACAGCCTCTTTTTCTAAAGTAAAAACGGGTATTTTTTTATTCAGTTTTAAAACTATAAGTGTGGTGTTAAAGGTTTCAGCAGTAAAGGCTTGGCCTTCGTTAAATGTTACATCTGCAATTTCCCAAGATACATTTAAATCTTCAAAAGATCCTCTCAGGCAATTATATTTACGTTCGATAGGTCTAATTTCAAAAAAGTGGAATTTTTTCAAATAAATGGTATTCCAATCGATTTGACTGACGAATTCATAATCTTTCTCAGTTGCCAAATTTCGTAAACGTTTTTGCCTTTGTGATAATTTAACATTAGAACTGGTTAAACTAAGTTTTAGAGCTCTATTATATGTGGATGATGAAACATGTGAATCTAATCCTGTTATATAGACCTGACCGCCTGTAGCTTTTTGCATCTTTAAGTATTCAACTAAAAAGTCCATATAGGTAATACCTACTAACCTGGTATCAGATAAATCAATATTTACATCTGCACCATCTGGAATTTGAGCCACCAGCTTATCAACTTTTAAAATACCTAGAAAGTTCGCAATTCCTCTAATTTTTAAATCATAACTTCCATCTGGTCGCTTGATTAATTTTGTGCGCGATTTATACACCATTTTAAAAAATTGGGGAATTGAAACTTTTGCTAAAAGCATGTGAGTAATTAATGCTAATATTAAACCTCCAACTAAACCAACTAATAAATTAGTATAAAGTGTTAAAATCATTGTCCCAATAAAGAAAACAAGTTGTTCGGTACCTTGATTATACATTTGTTTGAAAACTGCTGGTGATGCCAATTTAAAACCAGTATATACAAGTAAAATAGCAAAAGCACATAATGGCACTTGTCTCATTATTGGGCTCAATACTACAATGAAAACCAACAAAAGTAGCCCTTGATACATGTTAGACCACTTAGTCTTAGCTCCATTATGAATATTTACGGTACTTCTAATAATTACTGCTATAATTGGCAAACCTCCAATAAAACCGGCTACCATAGTACTAAATCCAATGCCAGTTAAATCTTTATTTAAATCCGTTTTTCGTCTATAAGGGTCTATTTTATCAACTGCTTTTGCAATGGCTAAGGATTCTATACTTGTTATAATTAAAATGGAAAATACGGTTGTCCAGAATTCTATTGTATTAATTTTCCCGAAGTTGGGAAACATAATAGAATCCATAATATTATCTGGAATATCCAATAATAAATTGGGGCCTACCTCATATGTTCTTCCTAGGAAAGAAAGCGTATGCTGATCAAAGAAATTAAAAGCATATACAAGCGGTATAGAAAGAGCAATAACCCACATTGGTGCAGGTAAAAGGTGGAAAAATCTGTAACTTATTTTTGAGTGAAACAGTAACAAGAGTAATCCTGTTAATGCAATTATTAGCACAAAAGGATTGGCCTGAGGTAAATATATTACGGCATCAATAAGGTTTTGAATAATGCTGGGGCTATCAGAATGTGTACCCATTGCCACATGGATTTGTTTTGCGAAAATAATAATTCCAATAGCTGCTAATATGCCATGAATTACGGAACTATGAAAGATGTCAGCTAATCGACCAAGTTTTAAAATGCCGAGTAACATTTGTAATGCACCTGAAATAACTACCGCAGCCAAGACATAATTAAAGGCTTGACCAGACCCATCATCCATTAATACAATACCCAGGAGTATTACGCCTATTACTCCTTTAGCAGGACCATTTACAGATATGTGTCCACCTCTATAAAGTGTTGTTACCACACCACCAATAACGGCTGAAAAGATACCAGACATGGCAGGCGCACCAGCAGCCAAAGCAATACCTAATGAAAGGGGTAGAGCAATAAGAGCAACACTTACTGCTGCTATTAAATCGCTATGCCAATTCTCAATTAATCCTTTAATACCTTTTTTTGGAGTGTTTTCCATTTATTTCGCTTTAAAATGGTTTATAAATTTTAACATAGTTAATTAGAAGGTAAATATATGGAATTATAAAAGTTGTTAATGTTAGGTTTTTTTTAAAATAATTCAACAGCTTGTATATAACCTGTTTAACTAAAAAGAGTAAAAAAGCTAGATTATTTATTTATGATTTTCTGCAATTGTTAGCCACTGAATTTATTAGTTTCTTAATTGAAACATAATATTCATTATATCAACATTAGGAGCTTCAACTACCTCATAGGCTTGAGGGATACTTTTGGCTAAGCCCGATTCTTTAAAGGCCATTAAAGATTCTTTACTGTCCCAAACATAAAGTCCACCATAATTTCCCTCTTCATTCATTTTAACATAATACTTTTGAAGAAGACCAGGTATCGCTTCAAATTCAGATTTTCTTTCTTTAGCTTTGTTTAGAATATCTTCTTCTGGAAGTTTCGATTTCAACTTTACAAATTGTAAGATCATAAGATTTGTCTTTTTAATAAAGGTTAATTTTTATTATAATGCCTAATGGTCTCGGTCATCATTATTTGCTAGTTTAAGCAACTAATTTAGTAAATACAAACCGAATGGAAAATGCATGAGAATTTTTATAATAGGTAGAGTTATAGCAAAATATTATATAGGTAGTTGGGGTATGTTATTTTTTTAATTCAATTAGTTCTTTCTTTATTGCGAGATTAAGTTCATCCATACGCTTTAGCATATCTAGATAAAAGTCTATAGTCACCTGTCTGAAAAATATACTTTCATTCAAAACAATTTTAAAGGCCTCATCTTGTTTAATCTCTGAATATTTATCTAGAACAATTGCATTTTTTTGAAAATCTGGATTGTAATAGTCTTTACTATCGGGGTTTTCAATTAGCATTGGATCTCCATCTGGGTCAAGCTTAAAGTACTTCAAAAAATAAGGCAATTTTAAATCATAGGTTTCATAAACAGTTAAATCATTTTCTATTTTTTTTATAGCTGTACTGAAGAAATCATAAAAACGAGCAATGTCTTTTCGGAGTAAATTATTGCTCAAAATTGCGATGTTGTTGTTTTGTAAATTTGTAAAAGTTGACTCATGTAATACAATAAGCAAGGGGGTGGTTAATGCGGAGTTATAGTCAATTTTAATATTAGGTTCATCTAAATCACTTGTAAGAAAGTTTAGTAATTTTTTTTCATCCTTAATAAATTGTGAATGATATTTTAAGTTGAATTTGATATCTAGGGTATCTAATTCAAAATCTTTTAGAATATTTTCTAATAGAACAATTTCTAACTTTTTTGACTTATTCTCCTCATTCCAGTTATTTATCTGAAGAGCTATTAAAATACCAATAACAACGAGAATAATTTCTCCGATGGCATAAATCAAATATTTACTGAATTTGTTTTCAGAGAGCAATTTTTGTCTAATCTTTCTAAAGAATTTTATCATTGGTTTATTATTTGGTCATAACGAAGTAAAACGTTTCTGCTTTGCGTAGTTGGGGGTTTTAGCACTAAACTTGAAAAGTCCATACCAAACTAAAAATCCGCCACGATTTTCGGAAGTAGGCAAGAACAAGCATTTACATATAGCCATGGTTGTACTTTCATTATTTTATAAGAATTCATACTGTTAAACTTTTCTATATCCATTTGCATCACATCCATTATTCGTCCGAAGTCTTATAATCAACTGGAAATGCCTTCAAAACTTCCCTTGTTAGATTCCATTCATTGAACCCTTGCTTTCCATAATCTAGACCTCTTCTCACTATTACTAAATCGTAGGAAGGAACCACAATGAGAAATTGACCACGATTTCCAATTGCAGCATAAGCATCTTTTGGTATATCATTTCGCTTATCTTCTACAAGCCACCATTGTCCACCGTATAATAAGTTACTCTGTCCATTAAGTGGTGCTGGGGTTCTTATAAAATCAATCCAATTTTCAGATAATAACCTTGTATTATTCCATACTCCGTTTTGCTCGTAAAGCATGCCAAATCGAGCTAGATCTCTGGCTGTTGTGTATACTTGACTACTTAAAATAAAATCTCCAAATCTGTCAGTACTGGCAAAAGTATTCCGCATGCTAATTTTATCAAATAAAGCTTTCCTCGGAAATTCAATATAGGTTCTGTTGTTACCAAGAGCTTTCTTCATAGCCAAAACTCCAAGAAGTATGTCATAATTCTCATAATCCCAGTAAGTGCCTGGTTTTCTGATAAGACCTCTATTTCTTGCTGCTTTCTCCGAACTTACTCCTGCCCAATATGAAAGCCCCGATCCAGTAGCATCTCTTAGATTTTGATTATCTGCTGGATAAAGACCACTTGACATATTTAATACATTCCTTAAAGTGATATCTGCACGTGGGTCATTTTCAGAAGATTCTTTTTTAGGTAACCATTCAACTCCCAGTGGAGCATCTAATTCCATTTTTCCTTGATCTACCATCATTCCTATAAGAGTTACCGCAATACTCTTGGCCACAGACCATGTACGTGTTTTGGTGTACATATCTATACCTTCTGCATACCTTTCATGAATGATCTGACCTTTATGAACTATAAGCAAACTTATCGTGACCTGTTCGGGAGATTCCCGTTGGAATGACCATTTTGACGCTTGAGCTATTAGATTAGTATTGATGTAGTCAGGTAATTTTTGTTCTGGGATAAAATCACCTTCCGGCCAAGGGGTTATTGCAGGATTACCTTTAATTATAGGTAGGCTTTGTATAGGTAGACTGTCAATAACATCAAATGTCTGATTAGGAGCTAGAATAATTGAGCCAATGCCCTCTCTGAATACGGCACGCATCAAAGGAGGATTTTCTACTGAACCGATTGTAACTGATTTTCTATCCCAATCAATTTTATAGTCTCCACTCTTTGCATTTCCAATAGGATTATCTATGTATTTGAGCTCTTTATCATAGACTTGTTTAAGTGTTCTATTGGAAGTGAAAAGTCCATTACAAGTAAGAACTGCTTGAATTCCGCGTTGAATCATTTCCCTTTGTGACTTTAAATAATCATAGGTTTCTGTTTGTTGTGAGAACCCCAAATAATTAGAAGCTAAAAAGATAGTTGCTAGTAAATGTCTTTGTCTAATTTTTTTAAAGAATTTTATCATTGGTTGGAATTTCTCTAAAGTTAGAATAATTATTTAAATCCGTTTGAGCGAGAAATAAAGAAGGACAACGTACTTGTGCGTGAAAAGTTGTGTGTTTATGCGCTAGGATTTTCAGAAAGTAAAATACAAAATAAAAAAGAATAGCGATTTGAATTTTAGTTCAACTCGCTATTACTAAAGCATGCTGTTACAATAATTAATTGATGTTTACCTGATTCCAAATTCCCGTGCTTGCAGTTGTTTTGGCATATTCTGAAAATGGTTTTGCTTTTCTGCCTAAAATACGTTGAACATCATTAATAACTAACTGATTATTAGGGTTTGTTAAAACATGATTAAACAAATACTCAATTAACCACACCACATCACTAGGTATTTGAAGTTGTTTCATACCCATAATATACTGCTTTAACGTGATATCATGAAAGTTTAAACTTCTGTTACTTGCCTTTGCAATCATCTCAACAGCATCCTTAAAGTTGATTAATTCAGGACCTGTAACCTCAACGACTTCTCCGTTATAGGAATCATCAAGCAATACAGTTGCTGCAACCTCTGCAATATCATTTGCATCCACAAATGGGATTAAAACATCAGACATTGGTAATGCTACTTCTCCTGAAATAATAGGGTCTAAAAAGAAACTTTCGCTCCAATTTTGATTAAACCATGAGGCTCTAACGATTGTGTAATTTATACCAGAATCTATAACAATCTTTTCACAAGCTTCAGCTTCCATTTCACCTTTTCCTGAAAGTAGAACTATTTTTTTTACACCTAATTCTATGGATAAATGAGTTAAGCTCTCTATGGCCTCCTTTGCACCAGGAACCGCTAGGTCAGGATAATATGTAACATACATTTTTTCGATGCCATTTAAGGCTTCAACCCAAGTATCCTTATTATCCCAATCAAAACTTGGTGATGCGTTTCTTGAACCAATTCTTGGTTCAACTCCTTTTTTTTGTAATTGCTCTACTACTCGGCGACCAGTTTTTCCGGTTCCTCCGATAACTAAAATGTTTTTTTTCATAATGAATTGTTTTAAAATGTTTTTTGAATAAATATTGATGTAAGCAATAGAATGAATGAAACTATGCTTGAAATGGTTCTTATACCATGGAAATTATTCCAAGCATTTTCATAATAGGTTCTAAAACCCCTTAGCTCTATTAGGTTAAGCTTGGTGATATTTAACCCTTCTAGTTCCTTGTTCAAGGGAACATTTCCAAAAGCTGTAACACCAAAAGTGCCAATTAGATAAATGATCGTTGATACTAAGACTAATCCAAATACAGTTTTGTTGTTGAACTGTAGATACGCAGTTAAAATTAAGGTTATCAAGCTGCCGAAGAATACAATTAAGAATGCTGGATTTAAGATTTCTCTATTAATATTTTGCATGGTATTTAGATAGGTTAAATCTCCTACTTTTTGTGTTCCTAGTATCACTGAAACAGACCAGGTGAAGAAGAAACCTGTAGAAAGTGCATTCAATAAAACCGTTATAAAAAAAACCATAGTTTTCATGCTTTGATTTTTTTATTTGTTAAATGATTTCCGAAATAGAATACAATGAAGTAAAACTCAACTATAATTGTAAAAAACATTGGATCTCCAAAAAAATCTGTATAGCTTCCACCGTTTGAAATTATAAATACAGGAACTGTTATTATTAGATCTAGAAGGGTAGCTACTATAACGAATGTAAGTCCCAATGCAGAAGGCTTTATGTAACTTTTTAAATAGAACAAATATGTTCCTAAACATGCGCTAGGTATAATACCTAAAGCCAATACGACATTAGATTGTAGGATTGGGTTTTCTAAAATGTGCACATAAAATGACAAGAGATAAAAGCTAACACCTAAAATCCAAACTAACATACCACAAACAATGCTAAATAAATTTTTACGAATCATAATCTTTGAATTTTGAATTATGACGCAAATCTATAACAGCGGTCTTCCTGTGGCTTATTCTAAAAGAACTATGATTTATTCGAAAAGAATTTTACACTTTGCTAGGTCTGTAGCCAAACTTTTTTTCAAAAGCATTAGAGAAAGAACCTAAACTATCGTAACCTACAGCCCAAGCCGCTTCTTGAATAGTTTTTTGTTCGTTTTTAATTAAATTGTAGGCTTTTTTTAAACGTTCGTTTTGTAAGTATTTGAAAACAGGAATGCCAAACTGCGCTTTAAATTCAATTTTAAGCTTATTAGTGTTTGTGCCAATTCTGTTGGCCAATTCTGTTAATGAAGGAGGGTTTTCTAAATCCGATAAAATAATTTCTTGAGCAAGATTGATTTTTTTTATTTGCGAAGTATCTAATTTTGTGTTTTGTTGTTTTGATAGTTGTCCAAAATAATGAGAAAGTAAAGCTGTGATATGGCTTTTATAAAACATCATTTTAATCTCACCCTCATAAGTATTGCTAAAGATCTGCTCAACTAATTGAAACATTTCTGGACTCATATTGAATACTGGACCTTCAACATAATGTTCTTTGGGGTGCATTAATTGATATAAAAATTGTTCCAGAAATTGACCTTCACCATTAGGCAATTGGTCTATGTTTCTTATTGTTGTAGCGATAACTAAACATTGCAGAGATTTTAGTTTGGAAACATGATGTTCAAACTCTACCATATTATTTGCATAAAAAGATAGTACCATACCTTTGGTGTGAAAGAATTTTTTAACTTTTCCATTAAATTTTACGTTAAGTCCAACATTACCTGCGCCATAAAAGGCGATGGCTATTACTGGCTCGTCAAAAAAGCATGAATCTATTAAATTATTATCGGTAGAAGCCTCTTCCAACAAGATCGTGTAATCCTTTATATCTATTATTTCACGATTCATTTTTTTGAGTTATCTCAATCAAGTTTAATTATAGTCTTTGTTGTAGCTAGTTTTTATTTCGCAAATGTATATTAAAATTAAAAACATCAGGTCTTGAGTAATGTCCAACGACATCAAACATTCGTTTTGCTTTTATAATGTCTTGAAGATTAATATCTGCATATAATATTCCTTCTCTCGCTTCTAGTGGTCCAGCAATAATTTTCCCGTTTGGTGCGATTATAGAACTATTACCAACATTAATCCATTCTCTTCCTTCAGGGTAAAGTTTTTTAAATTCATACTTATCAGGAATGTCATCCATTTTTAAAGCCATGCAAGTACTTATTACAAACAATCCTCCTTCCCTGGCAACATGCTGCATAGTTTGAATCCAGTTTGGACTTTTATCCCAAGTAGGTGAAACTAAAATCTGAGTACCAAATTCGTAGATAGCATTTCTAGCCAAAGGCATAAAGTTTTCCCAGCAAATCAATCCTGCTATTTTACCAACTGAAGAATCATAAGAACATAATGTACTACCATCTCCTTGAGACCATATAAGACGTTCTCCGCCAGTTGGTATTAACTTTCTATGTTTACCTAGAATTAATCCGTTGTCGTCTATAAAAAGTAAGCTATTAAATAAACTTGCATTACTGGTTTCAGTATTACGTTCATGCATTCCAATAACAACATTAACCCCAGCCGTTTTAGCTGCTTTACAAAGTTTTTTCGTAGAATCATCAGGTACAGAAACAGCATTTTCAACAAGTTTCAAGTAAAGATCATTTAAATCAGCTCCTCTACTATTTGGAATAAGCCATACCCAATCTGGATAACCAGAAATAAAAGCCTCTGGGAAAACGATTAAATTAGCGCCGTTTTCACTGGCCTTTATAATCGCTTTACAGGCCTTTTCAACCGTTTTTTCTTTGTTTAAGAAAACAGGTGAAAGTTGTGCAGCAGCTACTTTTATATTTTTTGTCATCTTGTTTATTGTTTAATTAGCTAAAACGTGTTGGAGGATGTTTAGTTGCGTTGGTTCGAACTAAGTTAATAAAACAAAACGAACGAAAAGGAAAATCCTACGGGTTTTCCAATTAAGCACTTGCGAAAGCAATTAAATATACATGTTGTTGTGCTTTGGTTATTTTAGTTCTATTTTTACTGAGCACTTAAATTAATACAAAATTGAAAAAATATATTTTCCTATTTATTTTTATGGCATTTGTTAGTTGTAAGACTGCAATTATTAATCAAAATAATACTTTTGACAAGGACAGCATTACATATTTTAAAAAAGATAGGAGTTTAGTGAATGGAATAGTAAAAGATTATTTTGAAAATGGTTGGTTGGCTTATGAAGGGAAGTACAAGAATGGTAAAAAAGTTGGAATACATAAATATTGGTATGAACAATATAACGCTGGTGATTTAGCCAGTGAAAGTGTTTACAAAGATGGTAAATTGATATTTGAAAAGGTTTATTATGACGACAATCAACTATGGACTGAAGGAGCTTATAAAGATGGAAAAGAGGAAGGTATTCATAAAGGATATTATTATAAAAGTGGGAAACTAGAGTATGAACAAATTTGGAAAAACGGGAAATTAATTTCTGAGAAAAAATATAATCTTAAAAAATGACCTTATGATAAAAAATTCAATTTTCTTTCTCTTTTTTCTTGGAACATTTGTGTTCTCAAGTTTCAAGCCTTCTGCAAATATTGATGGCATATGGGTAGTGAAAAGTGTTAATGGAGAAGAGAACCCTCGTTTAAATGGATCATATATTGAATTCCTTGATAATGGTTGGTTTGTTATGGGAAGTATAAATAGAGAATCGTATGATAAAGGAAAGTGGGTATGCGCTCCAGATAAGAAAGTGATGTTTTTCTACACAGAGCCTAGTTCTAATGATAAAGTACTTCGCGAAACTGAAATAGTAAAAATTCAGGTACTTACTAAGGACACCTTAATTATTCAGATGAAGAAAAAAGTATTTGAATTTGTAAATCTAAGATTGGAGTCTCCTGAAGTTCAAGAAGCATTTAAATTAAAAAAAGTGGTGCTCTCTGATGATATTGTAGAAGCAGTAAAAAAACGCGCAGAAGTAGAACCTAAAAAAGAGAATAACGAATCTTTAGATGATGCTACAAATGAAATGCTAGATTCAAATCCTCATAAAAACAACAACAGTAAAGAACCGAAAATGGAAATCGTTGCAAAAGCATCAGCTTTAATAGGTAAATGGAATATTGTTGGCATGAACATGAATTTTGTTATTATGCAGGGAGAAATTGAGGACAACAAGAATGATATTGGATATATGGATTTCAAGAAAGACGGTTCTTTAAGAATGAAACTAAATGGCAAGGAGATATCTACAGATAACACGCAATGGGTTGTAGTTGAGGATATTAATACAATTTTTCAATATGTTTTAAGTGAGAAAGCTGACGTAGGGAGCAAAGTTGAATTTTTTAAAATATATGAGCTTTATAATAATAAAATGACCTTGTGGGTAAAACCTTTAAGAGGGTACATCTACCTAGAAAAGATGGATAAGGAATAATATCTTAAATAACCACTTTAACCGAAATTAGGTAATAATCAAGGGAAATCCCTAGTTAACCAGAGCAAGCAATTAATTATATACGTTGTTGTAGCCAGTACTTTATTCCGTATATCTTAATTTATTGTTCTTTTTGTTTTTCCAAAATAGAACTATTGATGTTGTTAATAATATAATTCCGCACAGTATTTTATAAATTCCAAAATTAAGTTCCATTGTATGAAATTCAGCAATAGGATTCCCAAATTTATTAATGTCAATTCCTGGAAGAACTACTTCAGCACTTAATCTAATTGATATTATATATGATACCGCAATTAAAGATACAAGCACATATACACTACTTAATTTACTTAAAAATGATTTCCGCTTTTTTAGATTAAAATATAATACACCAAAGAAAGAAATTGAAAAAATAGTTAAAAGTATAATCGAAGCAATGTTAAATTTACTATTATCAATATTCATATATTGAGATAAAAGCAGAGTTGAAACTAGAAATAATTTACTCAAAATTATAAATGAAATGTAAGTTAGAGCACCTTTTAGATAGGGAATTGTTGTTTTAATAAATGAGAAATTATTAACCTTATCAAATTCCGTACATATATCATCTATTCTTCCAATTCTCTTTCTAGCAATTAGAAATGATTCTTCTATGGTTAATCCTTTAGACTCCAAATCATCAATTAAATCTAATAAATGACTTTCTAATTCGTTGATGTTATCTAAAGTCATAATTGACTTTTTTGATAATTCTGATTTCCAGATTTCTATATTATTCTTTAAGTTAAACTCGGTTCTATTTTCCATAATTTTGATATAATTTGATTTATAATTGCCCAATTTTCTTTTTCTGATATAAGTTCTTTTTTACCAATAGAGCTTATTTTGTAGTATTTTCTCTTTTTCCCAGATTCTCCAATTTTCCAGTAAGATTCAATAAGTTCTTTTTTTTCTAATTTGTGTAAAACTGGATATAAAGTTCCATCGCCATATTCTATTTTACCGTCAGATATTTCTTTTACGCTTTGTATAATTTCATAACCATAAGATTCTTTTTTTGTAAGTATTGATAGAATAATAGGTATAGTAGAAGCTCCAATTAATTCTTTTGATAGTTTTGCCATATTTATGCATTTATGAAAAACAAATATACATAGAAGTTCGATGTATAAAAATAAAACCAATATATTTTTTCGTATTGGTAATGTGAATGTATAAGATTAGTTGCGTTTTTAAGCAACTGTTTTAGTAAATAAATCACAGATAGAAAATCAGCCAGAACATTCTTAAATAGGCTAAAACCAAGCAATTATTTTTACACTTTGTTAGCACTTATTTTTCTGTATAATACTTTAATTCCAAGTGTTATTAAGATTACTATTAATGCAATAAAAAATATACTTGTTGAAATGCTTTTTATAACTGAAAACATATTAGTTGTATAAACTGCAGTCCCATTCAATTCAGGATAGTTTTTAAGCATTGTAATAATACCGATATTTTCCAAATAATCTGCAATTCCGGCAATTAATGGTGTTAGGCAGAGATAAGTATATGAAGAATTTAATTTGTTCAATTTTTTTAAAAAATATCCCAAAAGCAGACAATAAGAAAGTCCGAATAGCAGGGGGTAAATCATATCCACAGGTATTTGGTTGGTTAGATATGTCAAACGTCCATTTTCTCCAAGCGAAGTAAATAATTCACTTACATAATTTAAATCATATCCTGTGGGCATCATATCCAATAATTTCATTCCATTAGAGAATTCCATTGTTTTAGGAATTGTAACAGTCAGCATAAAGGTGTAAACAATATTAGTCAAGATAAAAAGTCCTAAAACCTTTTTGCCTGATATATTCTTTTCTATGAATTTTAGTAATCGTTTCATTTTTTTCTTAATAAGCACTTGCCAAAGCAATTAATTAAACACCTATTTGGCAGCAGTTTCATTCTTTAAAATAATTTTTCCATGTTTTCTCTTTCCAAAAAATAAAAATTGAGCCAAATACAAATACAGTAATTGAGGTTACTCCTACGACAGCATAAGAGGGTTTTTCTGGTATTCTTAAGCTCAATTCGGACACAAATGCCGCATAAAGTCCTAAAACAGAATAATACATAAACCATAGATGAAAAATTCTATGTTTGCTATTTATATTCTTTAAGAACAGTGGCGAAATCCCAAGAACCAGAGCTAAAAGTCCGGCAATTGCTAAGGTGTGAAAAACTCCGAAATCACCTGTAATATTATAAACTCCCAATGAAGATCCACACACCAAAACCATTGATAAAACATATAAATATCCAAACCGCTTATGTAATTGTGTTCCTTTTGGTTTAAATAAGATGAATGTACCAGAAAGCATTGAAATCAAAGCTGTTATGAAATGAAACCACCCAAGTGGCGTGTAGACAAAGTCATGCATTATCAATATATATTAATTCCATTCAAAAATTGGATTAAAATTACAATTTCGAAAGATTAAGTTACTGAATTGTATGTTTTAAGAGATGAGTTGTTCAAATTGTTGCCAACGTGTTTGTATATGGTTTGTTGCGTGTTTCAGTAACTAATTTAGGAAAACAAATCGAATAGAAAATCCGCTATGATTTTCGCATGTAAGCTATAACTAGCAATGAATTATGCAGGTGTTGTAAAACGTTTTTTATTCAATTGCATCTCCTTTATCAGGTTCAGCGATAATAAATGCCCAGTTCACATATTCAGGCACATCATTTTTTTGAAAATAGTCATCTCCTAATCCTATTATTTGATTCCTAAAATCAACTATTTCTAAATTCAGCTCTTTGTCAATATGTAATTCAATTCCGTTACTAAAATAAATTGGCTTGTACTTATTTGTAGTGAAAATATGCCAACTGTTAGGAACCAATAATGAATTCCTATTTACAATTAGAGTATCAGATGTTTCATTTTTCACGTAAATCTCGAAAATATTTTCATTTGATTTTTTTTCAAAATATTCCACCGTTGAAAGTCCGATTATGTTCAAATCGATAGGATTATTTTTCAGCACTTTTTTCTGTTTTGTTTTTGATGAAAAAAAGTAAATCAGAAAAGGCAAAATCATAATTACACCAATTATGACAACATAATTATTTCTGTTTGGTAATCTCAATCCATAGGTTTTTCCGCCAAGACTTAAGAAAGTCAAAATGAATCCTAAAACCGCTAAAACTTTTATGATTAGTATTTCTGTCTTTTTAGTATTCAATTCTGGCTTTTAGGTTTTTTTAGAAAAGTTTTACAACGGTTGGGCTATGATTCCGTTGCGTAGAAATTCGGCAGAATTTCGCAGTAGGAATCGATAGCTTTATTACTTATATAAATTTACCATTTTTCACGGTCATAGCAATGGATTATAGCCGATGTTGTAACACGTTTTTTAATCACCCTCATCAGGAGGAACAATAACAAAAGCCCATTCAACTTCCTTGGGAACTCCATAATGATTTAGAAATTCACCTCCAAGACCCGAGATCTGGGAATTAATATCTACAACTTCAAGTTCATTACCATCTCCGAAGGTAAACTTAATTCCATTATTCAGAATTAATGAATCGGTTTCATTCATACTTATAATTCTAAAGTGATTTGGTTTGATTTTTAACTCTTTGGCTATTTCAACATCGTTAGCGGTTTCGTTGTATAGAAAAATGTCATGTCTATTCCCAATTATTATATAAGTTGATGGTACAATGAATAATCGATTTCCCTTATCAATAAAATAATTTCCATTATCATTACTATAGCGATTCTCATTTTTAGCATTACGTAAATTTAAATAGACAATAGCAAATCCTATTAAAAGGGATAAAATCAAAAAGACTTTTTTATTCATTTTGATAATGTGTTACAACGGTCTCGTATAACCGTCAGTTACGGGTTAATATGCTTTATTATTCGGTTTGGCACTGACTTTAGCAATTCCGAGTGGATTCGGACGTAGTCGAATCCGCCGTAATTGCGGTTATACATTGTTGCCAGTAGTTTTTTATCTTGTTTCATACCCTTTTTCTAATATTTTTTCCTTTATTATTTTGTCCGTTTTTATTTTAGAAGTCCCGAAAATCAATGTTTTTAAAGATTTTGGTAATTCCGAATTAAAAAAGTTGTCAAAGTCAATATTGGTTTTGTAAATAGTTAGAGTTTCTAGATTTGTTAATTTGTCAAGTCCCGTGAGTTCGTTTAGTGTTTTGCAATTACTTATTATTAAACTTTTTAGACTCTCTGATTTCTCATAAAACTTTATTTTCTCTAACTTGATATTATCTTGAATAAATAACTTTTTAAGTTTTGAGAAATTAGAAATATTACTTAAATCATTAAATCCTCTTACCCAAGTAATTTCTAAATCCTCAATTTTATTGTCTCCAATTTCTTTAATATTTTCTCTACCGCCAAGAGTGAATTTTAAAGTCTTTAGTTTTTTTAATTTATTTATAAATGAGATAGAAACTTTCTTTATTGAATTTAAGTAAAGTGTTTCTAAATTTTCTAAATGTCCAATTGAATCAATATTTTTGGTATGATTTCCAACAATTAGAAACTTCAATTTTTTAAAGTTTTTCAGATGCTCTAAATTGAATGCTTTTGTTCTTGTTTCGGTTAAGAATAACTCCTCAACATTCCATAAATTTTGATAGCTTAAAACCTCTGTTTCTTTTAATTCAAAAATTCCAATTGACAATTTTTCTAAATACTCTAAATTTTTAAGGTATTCGATATTTTTAGCTTCCATTAAACAGTCAATATACAAGCACTTAACGTCAGGAATTATCTCTAGGTTTTTCAAGTCAAAGGATTTTCCATAATGCCCAAAAAATCTTATTCCAAAGTCGCGACTGTATTTTTTAGATAATTGATTTAATTCAGTCAACATTTTTCTATTGAATGAATTTTGAGAAAATTGAACAATAACGTGTTTTCCACTTTTTATGTGTTCATCTATTATTCTTTTGTCAATTTTTTTTGGGTCGGTAATTCTTTGTTGTGGTTTCAAATTTATGATTGGTCAAATTACTGGCAACGGTTGGTATAAGAATAGTGCGGTTTTGAGTCCGAGGATTTTCCGAAGGAAAATCGTAGTGACCAAATACGCACTAGCCTTTTGATTTAGGATTAAACTTAAGTATTATTTTTATACTATGTTGGCAAACGTATTTATATTCCTAGACCCCAGCTTAATATTAGTTTTATAGTATTTGTTTTTACCGTTCCACCAACGTGTTTTGGAACGCCTCCTGTATCTATAATTCCGAAATCATCTCTTATTTCAATTGTTAAGTCATTGTTTTCATTAAGGGAAATATTCGTTCCAATTCCAATAGAGAGTCCGAAATCAATATTTTTCTGTTCGGTAACAACATCACTATCATCATTCGGATAATCTGGTTCAATTTTATTATCTAATAAATAGTTTAAAAAAGGTCCACTATTTGCGAAAAATTTTGAATTTCCAAATTCGTATTTTAATAGGATAGGCACATTTATATATTCATATATTTCTCTGAAATTTTCTGTTCCAGTTTCTTCGGCTTCATTATTAAAGTATGTAAGTTGTAATTTCTTAATTTTCCTTTCGTAATTGATGTTAGCCTTTAGGGATAGGTTTTCTTTTAGATAATAGTCAAACGTAACTCCAAACAAATATCCTACTTTAAAGTTATTATATTTTGCGTATTCGTGTCCTCTAATATCTGGGTAGTTTATTCCAGCATTTATTCCAATTTTAAAATCATTTTGAGCACTTAAATTCATCGAAAATATTAATCCTAACACGATTAATAATAATTTACTTCCATTCATAATAGGTATTATAGTTTTGAGTGGGTTCTAATGTTTGCCAACCGGTGTATAAAGACAATTGCATTTATTTGTAAATAAATACAATTGTCTTTATATCTTCTATATTTCTTCAAATATAAATAAATACTTACAAATTATTAAAGGTTTGTTTTGTAATAATATGATGATTTCCAACTAGGGATGGTTTATCTTTGTTTTTCTATGGAAAAGCCAGATATTAAAACTAGAGCAGACGTGTTTTTATTAGTGTCATCTTTTTATAAAAAGGTAAGGAAAGATAGTGTTTTGGGGCCTTTTTTTAATGATGTCATTGAAGATTGGGATGAGCATCTTGAAAACCTAACAGATTTTTGGCAATCTAGCTTATTTTTAAAAACTAAATATTACGGTAACCCTTTAGAAGCACATGTTAAAGTAGATAAAGCCAATAACAACAGTATAACAGAAAAACACTTTGGTATATGGCTAAACTTGTGGTTTCAAACCATAGAAGAGTTATTTGCTGGCGATTATGCAGAAAATGCTAAAAGACGGGCTAGAAAAATGGGCACCTTTCTTTACATAAATATTTTTAAAGCAAGACAATTGTAATTGAAGTTTGCTATCAGTTTAAAACTTGTCTTTTAACAGTTTTTAAATGAACTTAAATATGTAAATTTGCACGACCTTAAAAGGTACTCTTATGCAAAAAAAAATAGCAAACATTCTCTTTTCAACGCGTCTTACTGGTGTTTTATTTATTGTTTTTGCTGCAGCAATGATTGCAGGTACATTTTTAGATGCTGGACAAGAAACTTCGCCAACGCCATATACTAGAAACTTAATTTATAATGCTTGGTGGTTTGAGGCTATTATGGGCTTATTTGTTGTTAATTTTTGTGGTAACATTTTTAGATACAGATTGTACAAAAAAGAAAAATGGGCAACCTTAATTCTGCACGTAGCTTTTATATTAATTTTCATTGGCGCTTTTATAACAAGATATGTAAGCTTTGAAGGAATGATGTCTATTCCAGAAGGAGGAACCGAAAATGTTTTCCTTTCTCAAAAAACATATGTTACTGCATATATTGATGGCGATTATGAAATTAATGGAGTACAGCAACGTTTACCACTAGAATATGAGGTAGATTTTTCTAAACGATTAGACAACGATTTTAAAATTGAAACCAATTATAACAAGCAACCAGTGTCTATTGAATTAGAAAAGTTTGTTGTTGGGGCCGAAGAAGATATTGTACCCAATGAGAATGGAGATGACTATCTTAAATTGGTTGGTACAAGTGGGGGTGGAAGACATAACCACTTTTTAAAAGTAGGAGAGCAAGCTAGTATTCATAATGTTATTTTTACTTTAAATAATCCTGCTAAAGGGGCCGTGAACATTTTATATCAAGGAGATTCCTTATCTATAGATTCTCCGTTTGATGGGTCTTATATGGTAATGGCTACCCAGGAGCAAGGAACCTTAGTTAAGGATAGTTTACAACCCTTAAACTTACGCGCGTTATACACTATTGGAAATATGAAAATAGTTGTTCCAGAACCTGTGGTTAAAGGTGTTTTTGATATTGTACAAAAAGAAACCGTAAATAAAAATGATGAAGACGGTGCTATTTTTAATATTACAACAAACGGAGAAACTAAACGTATTGGGGTACTTGGAGGGAAAGGTATGAATAGACCCTTTGAGCAGATTAAAGTTGGTGGTTTAGATATTGCTATTCAATATGGTGCCAAGGTTTTAGAGCTGCCTTTTAGTATTAAATTAAATGATTTTGTAGCAGATAAATTTCCAGGATCTGATATTAATTCGGCCTATTCTAGCCAGGTTACTGTAATTGATGAGCAAGAAGGTAGTTTTGATTATAAAATTTACATGAATAATATTCTAGATCATCGCGGATATAGGTTTTTTCAATCTAGTTTTTTTCCAGATGAAAAAGGAACTATTTTATCTGTAAATCATGATTATTGGGGTTCATTAATTACCTATATAGGTTATTTCATGTTATACTTTGGTTTATTGGCCATTTTATTTGTAAAGGGAGCTAGATTTTCTGATTTAAGAAAACAACTTAGCAAAGTGAAAGAGAAAAAATCGAAATTAATAGCAATACTATTTTTTGGTTTAGGTTTAGTAGGGTTTTCTCAACAGCATTCTGAAAATGATGGACATGATCATTCAACTCATACAGAAGTTAGAACCAACCCATCAAAAACACAAATAGATTCTATTATAACAGCTAATATTACGCCTAAAGCACATGCCGAAAAGTTTGCGCATTTGGTAATTCAGGATTTAGACGGACGTATGAAACCTGTAAGTACCTATGCATCAGAAATGCTTCGTAAAATTAGCAAACATGATACTTATGAAGATTTTGATGCTCATCAAGTATTTCTGTCTATGCAGGAGAGCCCGCGGTTATGGTATAATGTTCCCGTAATTTATTTGGCAAAGAAGAAAGCGGATACAATACGTTATATTATTGGTACTAATGTTGAAGATAAGTATGTTACTTTGGCCGATTTCTTTTCAGATAGAGGTGTTTATAAGTTACAACCTTATTTAGATGATGCGTTTAGTACTAATCAACCTAATGGTTATCAAAAAGAAATACAAGAAGCTCATAAGCGCGTTAATTTACTATTTAATACTATTGAAGGGGCAACCTTAAAATTATTCCCAATACCAGAAGATGTAAATAATACATGGATATCTTCTAGTGATTATAAAATGGGTCTGCATAAAATTCAAGATTCACTTTACGGAAATTTTATAAAGAATGGGTTTCAAGCGTATTTGTATACACTTAATAATGCTAAACAGACAGGAGATTTTTCTGAAGCTGAAAAATTATTGGAAGCCTTTAAAAAAACTCAACATAAGTATGGAAGTGAGGTGATGTTGAGTGATGATAAAATTCATACCGAAGTGCTGTATAATAAGTATGATATTTTTAAAAAACTATTTAGTTGGTACATGTATGCAGGATCTTTAATGTTTATTTTATTGATAATTCAAATTTTTAAAGATAAGAGTAAGGTACTTAGTAAAATTATCTTAGTTTTTAGATGGATAATAGTGTCGTTATTCCTTCTGCATTTAGGCGGTTTAATTATGCGTTGGTATGTCTCTGGGCATGCACCTTGGAGTGACGCTTATGAATCTATGATTTATGTAGCTTGGTCTACCATGTTATTTGGTTTAATTACGGGTATAAGTACAAAGCAAGGTAGGTCTATATTAAGTTTTAATAAGAAGGGGTCAGATCTAACAATAGCAGCAGCAGCTTTTGTAACCTCAATGTTATTAATGGTAGCTCATTTTCAATGGATGGATCCCGCAATAGGTAATTTACAGCCCGTTTTAAATAGCTATTGGTTAATGATTCACGTAGCTGTAATTGTAGCAAGTTACGGACCATTTACTTTAGGAATGATTTTAGGAATTGTATCATTGTTCTTAATGGCAGTTACCACTAAATCCAACAGGACTAAAATGGATTTAAATATTAAAGAGCTTACTATTATTAATGAAATGGCGCTTACTGTAGGTTTAGTTATGCTAACCATTGGTAACTTTTTAGGAGGTATGTGGGCTAATGAAAGTTGGGGGCGTTACTGGGGTTGGGACCCAAAAGAAACATGGGCACTAATAAGCATTATGATTTATGCTTTTGTAATTCATATGCGTTTAATACCTGGGCTTCGTGGGCGTTGGTTCTTTAACCTATGCTCTGTAATAGCCATTTCGTTTATTATATTTACTTATTTTGGTGTAAATTTCTACTTAGCAGGTTTACACTCTTACCAATCTGGTCAGCAACTAGATAGTTTTAAAAGTATTGCTATAGCTTTAGGTTTTGTTGCAATTCTTGGATTCTGGAGTTATAGAGGTTTTGTAAAGTATTATAAAAAGTAATTTTGTTTTAGCGACTCATTTTTAATGAAAATTTGTAAGTTTGAAATACAAAGGATTTAACCTTTTAAATAAAACTACTTGTAATTAAATATAAAAAAGAAATGTTTTCCCTAACTATTCTTTTTTGCAGTTATTGTAGCTAAAATGCTTCTTATTACTAGCAATACCAGAAAACTCAAACATTGTTTTGCTTTAAATTACAGTTTATTATATTTTATGTCATCTTTTTGGTGACTTTTAATCTTGTTAAGTGTCTTAACACATAACAACTAAATAGCTGTAAGCTAAATTTGGAAACCCTAAAACATATTAATAAGCAACCAGATGAAGATCTGGTGGAAGCAATAGTTAAAACTAATGACACTTTGCTTTTTGAGATTTTATATGATAGGTATTCTATGTTAGTATATAATAAATGTTTAGGTTTTGCCAAAGACACAGATGAGGCTAAAGATTTAGCGCAAGATGTTTTTCTAAAACTTTTTGTTAAGTTGGCAAGTTTTAAAGGAAAATCAAAATTTTCAACTTGGTTATATGCTTTTACATATAATCATTGTGTAAATTATGTAACCAGAAATACGGCTAAAAAGTTTCAAAAGCAGTCTGTAGATTATAAAGATATAGAAAACCTTTCTGAAGATGAAGATGATAATAGCCTGCTTAGTATGAAGGTTGATAAATTGAAGGTAGCATTAGAAAAAATTTCACCAGATGAAAAAATGATTCTTTTGCTTAAATATCAAGACTTACTATCTATAAAAGATATAGTTAATGTTTTAGATATTGGAGAAAGCGCTGTTAAGATGAGAATTAAACGCGCAAAGGATAAATTAATAACAGTATATAATAACCTATAATAATGGATAATCCATTTGAATATGTAAATAAGCCACTTAAGGAAGTTCCTCAGGAACTTAAGGCTAAGGTTATGAATGATATTGCCATGGCTAAATTGCTAATGGAATTGGCTGCCCTATTCTCTTATAATATTGGCGATATTATTGAATCTGTTATGAAACAAAGAGACCAAAAAGAAAAAAATAACAACCCTAACTAATTAGTAAGAAAATGGAAAAAGCAACAGAATGGAAAAACGTAGCAATGGAATCATTACAAGCTATGTGGTTGGAAATAACAAAAGTATTCCCAAGTATTATTGGCGCTTTAATAGTTTTAGTTTTTGGATGGCTATTTACAAAATTAATAGTGCGCCTAATAAAGAAAGCCCTAAAAATTGCTAAAGCAAATAAGTTAGATGATAAACTTAACGAAATTGAAATTGTAGAAGGTAAAAAACTGAATTTTGATACTATTATGATAGTTTCAAATTTTGTGAAATGGGTAATGTATATCATGCTCATAATTATGGTTTCAGATATTTTGAATTTAACCATGATTTCTGAACAAATTAGTAACCTATTAGGTTATTTGCCTCAACTATTTTCAGCAGTTGTAATTTTTACTATTGGTCTTGTTTTGGCTAACGTAATAAAAAAAGGGCTGAAGTCATTTTTTGAATCTATGGATTTATCTGGTGCTAAAATTATTAGTCAGGTAGTTTTCTTTATTATTCTAATTTTCACTTCAATAACCGCTTTAAATCAAGCTGGTGTTAATACAGAGATTATTACCAGTAATATTACCATGATATTGGCAGCCTTTTTACTTGCCTTTGCCTTAGCTTTTGGTTTTGGTGCACAAAAGGTGGTGGGTGATTTGTTAAAAACATTTTATGCTAGAAAAACATACGAGATTGGACAGGTTATCGAATTTAACAATATAAAAGGTGAGGTTGATGCAATTGATAACATGTGTATTACGTTAAAGACAGAGAAGGGTAAATTGGTTGTACCCATAAAAGATATTGTTGAGAACCAAGTAAAGATACAGGGTTAACTTTAAGTTAGGGTTAAATTTGGTTGGTTATTTTCTGTAATTTGAAAGGTTCTTAAGTCCCTTTCCATTAATTTGGAAGGGGATTTTTTTTGTAATAACTTAGAACTCATTAAACGCTTACTTTATGAAATTATCTATTGCTTTTGTGCTGACTCTATTTTTTAGTTTAAAACTAATTGCTCAAGCTAGTATACCCGATAATTATAAGCTGATTTATTCTCAAGATTTTGAGCAACCTCAGGTTATAAACCATTTTGAAATGACAGACCCTAACGCATGGAGAATTGGTAAGGGTGAAAATGGAAATTGCATGGAGCTATTTAAACAAAGTGAATACATAAGTGTTGTGCGCTCCCCATTTAATATAGCCATGATAAAAGATGTTTTGGTAGGTGATTTTATTTTCGAAATTAGATTAAATCAAAACGGACGAGAGTACTCTCATAGAGATTTATGTTTAATGTTCGGAATTAACAATCCATCAAATTTTTATTATACACATATTGCAAGTAAACCAGATGATAAAGCACACAGTATTTTTATTGTTAATGATGAACCTAGAACCAGTATTGTTTCTAAAAGAAATAACGGTGCAAATTGGGGTGACAAAGATTCATGGCATACCGTAAGAGTGGTTAGAAAAGTTGAAGAAGGTGCTATAGAGATATACTTTGATGATATGACAACGCCAATTATGGAAGCAAATGACACACATTTTAAATCGGGTTATTTAGGTTTTGGTTCTTTTGACGACACTGGTAAATTTGATGATATTAAAATTTGGGCTCCAGAGCTTATTAAGGCAAAAGCCAGATTCTTTAATTAGAATTTCTCCAAAGTATTTAAAACCTCCTTTTTATAGCTTCTACTAATAGGTAATGACTTTTTGTTGATGGTAATTTCCTCGTTTGTAAAAGACGAAATGTGCCCTAATGAGATTATAAAAGACCTATGTATACGCATAAAATTATTGTTGGGAAGTTTTGCTTCTACAGAACTTATGGTTTCCCTGGTTACAATGGTTTCGTTATTTAAATGAATTTTTATATAATCACTATAGCTTTCAATATAGATTATCTCCCCAAAATCAATCTTAATCATTCGTCTGTCAGAACGTACAAACATAAACTCATTACCATTTAACGATTCTATGGAATTGGATTCGTTCTCACCATAAATATCAAAATAATTGTTAATTGCTCTAAGTAATCTTTCAAACGAAATGGGTTTTAACAGATAATCAACTGCTTGTAATTCAAATCCTTCTACAGCATAGTCTCTATAAGCTGTAGTAAAAATTATTTTAATGTCTTTGCTAATTGATTTTGCAAACGAAATGCCAGACACTTCAGGCATATTAATATCCAGAAAAATTAAATCAACATGGTGGTTTCTTAAATAGCTAAACCCTTCAATAGCATTATTACAACTAGCTACTTTATTTATATTGGGTATTTTAGTTAGGTGAGAAGCAATAACCTCTTGAGCCATACTTTCATCATCAATAATTAAACATGATATGTCTTTGTTCTGGTTCAAATGCTAAATAATATTTAGGGTTAAATTAACTTTAAAGATACCGTTTTTGTTGTCTATTTTAAAGTTGTATTTGTCTTTATATAATAGGTCTAAGCGCTTTTTTATATTGGTTAAACCAATGCCGTTTTTTAATTCTTCTTCCTCGGAAAAAGTGTTTTCTATATTGAAATATATTTTATTTTCTTCACATTTTATAGAGGAAATTATTTTTAGTTTGCCATTCTTTAGTGTACCATGTTTAAAACTGTTTTCTATAAATGGAAGTAATAACATGGGGGCAATTTTAATGTCTTCTGAAATATTGTCGGTGGTAAAATTAATATTCAGGGTTTGGTTGAAACGCATTTTTTCTAATTCAATATAATCTTTTATATGATTTATGTCTTCGGTCAGCAGTACAAATGGTTTATCAACTTTGTAAAGCAAATAATCTAATAAATTAGAGAGCTTAAGAATCATTTCTGGTGTTTCATTAGCTTTCTTTAGTGCAAAACCATACATAGTATTTAATGTATTGAACAAAAAATGCGGATGAATTTGCATTTTTAAATAATTCAATTCTTGTTCCTTTAGTTTTAGTTGTGCCTCTAAAATTTTATTTTCAAGTTTACTTGTTTCTTGAGTATGTTTTAAGTTTAGTTTAAGAAGCTTATATCCGCTGGCTATTATAACCACCAAATAAACAGCAGTAGCTACAAATAAAAGGCTTCTACTAATAGGAGCCATATCTGCATAGTCAAAATTGGAAAGATATATTAGTCCGTAGAAAACAGAAACTACAATAAGATATGCCGAAATTGTTAGAGTACAAAACGTATAAAAGCAAAACCTTACATATTGTTTTGTAATAAGGTATTCCGGTATAATTTTATAAATAAAAACATAAGTAGTAGCTATGGTAATGGGCATTAAGAATAATGAGAATGATAAAACATAATTAAAATTATCATTATCAAACCCAAAGAAATAGGTGTAAAAAAGTAGAACACCACTCCAAAAAAGTATATGTAAAAATAACTGACCTAATTTCTTTAAAATAAATATAGTCTTCATTATTAATATTAATAATATACAATATTAATGTATTTTTAGTCCTATAGTTGTTTTTATAGACAGATAACCAAATTAAAGCCTGTTTCTGCATTATGTTGTTTTTATAGTTAATATGGTCATCCGTCGCATTTTTATTTTCTAAGTGCTTTCTGGGTTTATGTTTGTGGCATGTTTAATTAAAATTATCAATTATGAATGTCTTTTTATTAAGTTTACTTGCACCTTTAATGGGCAATGTTTTTGTTGACAGGTTTAACGAAGGAGGTCCATTTTTTATGTCACTTATTTTAATATGTTTAATAGTAGCACTCCTCTTCTTGGTACTTGGGTTTTTAAATTTGAAAAAAAGCCCGGATAAATCTAAGAAAATGACTGGGTTAGCTTCAGACAGTAGTATTTTAGGCTTGGTGTTTGGTTTAATGGGGTCTATTATTGGTATGATAGAAGCCTTTGATGCCATTGATGCCCTTGGAGATGTTAGTCAAGGAATGATGGCAGGTGGTTTAAAAGTAGCCTTATTAACTACTGTTTTTGGAGCTATTACTTTTATTTTACCTAGGATTGGTATCATAATTATTAAGGCATTACATAAACCATAATTTAAATTATTTAGTTTAATGAAACCCCCTTTTCAAGGTATTGAAAAGGGGGTTTAGTTTTACCTCTGCTTAAAGCGTTTTCTAATATAGATAATAAGGAGCGTACCTGTAATTATTAATGGCCAAATATGAAGAATACCTAATAATATGTTTTCAATAAGTTCCCAACCAAATGACAGGGCATTTTTAGATTTTGTCCAAAAGGTTTTGTTATAAGTTACGGGCTCTTCCTTGTAATCAACTGTTTCATATAAATCAATATGAATAGTACTAAATGATACTTTATTACTTAAATATTTAAGCCTACCTTGAGCTGCTTCAATTTCTTCTTGAATGATTCTTATTTTATCTTCAGTGTTTAAAATATCTTCTACAGTAATTGCATTTTTGCGCAAAATGGATTCAAAACGCTTCTTAACTTCAAGCTTAGTTTTAAGTCGTGATTGCAAATCAATATATTCTTCTGTAACATCTTTTGTGGTTATATTTTCATAATCAATGAATTCAGCAACTCCGCTAATAGAGTCCATTAATGAATCAAAATACTGTTGTGGGATTTTAATAGTGAATCTATTAGCTTTTTGATAAAGATTGTTTTCAAAGCGCATATCAGAAATATATGCTCCGTATTTAGTGGCTACCTGCTTTATTTCATTGGTAGCCTCTTTTACATGCTTTACTTTGTATTTGGCTTTTGCCGATTTTATTATTTTTAAGTTCTTTGGAATGTAGTTGGTTGTGGCACCCACTTTTAAAACTTTTTCTGAACCTTGATTTGAAACCGATTCAAAATCTTGGTCTACTTCAACCTCTTCAAGCATAACACTTTCATTATGCTTTGATGTATTCTGACAAGATAAAATGAGAACAAATATGAAGAAAGTCAATGTAATTTTAAATACTGTTTTTAATGGTTTTGCTTTCATAATTTTATATTTTTAAGATTTATAAAACAAACCTAATGTCTCAAAATAGAGATGCCTTGTAAAAGCTTTGTATTTCAATTGTAAATTATTTTACAAATTGCAATGCATTTGTTTTCAATAGATTAAAATTTGAATAGAGAAGACGCTTATTACTTCAATGAATTAAAAAAAGCTATTACAGCTTCATTTTTAAGGCATCATAGTGCTCCAGATTCTATAAATAATTGGAAAGGCGAGGATATTGTTTTGTTTCAGGAAGACCTTTTTGATAAAGTGAAAGCTAAAGTAAGTGAAAAATGGTTTTATACTTACTTTAAAAACGAAACCCAAAAACTTCCTAGAATTGATATGCTTAATTTGTTAGCCCAATATATTGAGTTTGAAAATTGGCGTGCATTTAAAGATTCTGTTTCTGTGGCTACTGAAAAGAGACGCTTTAAAAAGAGATATTTGTTTATAGGGTTTCCAATTTTGGTATTTGCATTGATGTATTGGGTTCTAGTTAAAGAAAATGAGTTTCATTTTTGTTTTGTTGATGAGGTGAAAAACCAATCTATCACGGAGATTGTACTCGATATTAAAGTGTTACAAAACAATGAATCTCCACTATATTTTAAGGCAGATAGCTCAGGGTGTTTTTCTTATAAAACCAAGGCTGATTTTGTGAAATTTGTAGTGCAGTCTCCTTACCATAAGACAGATACTATAACTAGATTCATTGATTCTAATACTAACAAAACGGTTAAGCTTTCTACAGATGATTATGCACTTATGCTACATTATTACTCAAATGGAAAGGTTAACGATTGGAAAAAACATAAAGCACAACTTGAGGGTTTAATTGCTAATGATGCTCAAATATATCAGCTGTTTGATAGTAGTGTTGGTGTACAGGTGTTTACTAAGGAAGAGTTTATTAGGTTGCTAACCATCCCTACACAAAACCTAAAACATGTGGAGATATTAGATAAAAGCATGAAGAACGAACAAATTGTGAAACTAAAGTTTATTGTAAAATGAGGTATATAGTTTACATATTAATATTTGTTTTTGTGTTTTCATGTAAAAATGAATCAGTTAATAAACTTGAAAGTGTGGATTTAGAAAATGAAGTGGTTGAAATTGATAAGCCAATTGAAGTTTCTGAAATACATAATTTTGAAACCTTATCAGCTCAAAAGCTGTCTGAGTATTTTGATTTACTAAAATTGAAATCGCAACACCCCGATTTTGAAGAAGATATTGTTGCTCAGTTAAAGGGCTATGCTTCAGAACCGATTTTTAGCTTCAAAATAAATGATGATTTTGAAATTAAAAACATTCGCTCAATGGGAGAACAAATAAAGAAAGCAGATACACTTAGTAAATTACAATTTATGTTTGATATAGATTCGAAGTTTGTAAAGATGAAAGATTCTGTTTTCGCCTATATAAGCTCAAAAACTATTGTAGTTGATGGTAAGGAATTAAAATCTAATAAAGTTAGGTTTTCTAGAGAATAATTTTTTTAGATTTTATTTTCGTTAGAATGTCAACATATAATTTACTAAAACAAATCATTCAATACTTTTGCTAATCTAATACCAGCAATTTGGAGTTGAGATCTAACTGTACCAAAGTGATTGTATGAGTATCTATATCTTAAATTATCACCTTCTTTTACAGAATCATAAACATTTTTAGTCAATTCATGGGTTTCATTTACCCAATCTATAACAGTTCCTTTTTGAAGTTCTTTTATTTCCTTTTTAGAGATAAAACTAGCATTATCAGCTAATTCACTATATGTCATACCATAGTTGTCAATCATTTCTGTGTCCCAAACTCTGTGAAGATTAGAATCATGATAAAACCACTGAACCTTAAAATCATTTCCGCCTTTGTCTTCTGCTAATCCAACGTGCATTGGCTGATGTAAATCCCCAACCAAATGTATTAGCATTCTTAAATAGAAAGCTTTGTCTCCATCTGAAGATGTTTCACTTTTTATAATTTTAATGCATTGTTCTATTCCACTCACTAAATCGCCATCCGGATGTCTTTTAGCCGAGTCATATTTAGCATCCAATGGCATATTAATAAAATGCCAAGTGTAAAACTCATTATAGCGTCTGTCAGATTTAATTTCGTCAGCAAATGTTGAAACTAGTGCTAAAGATTCTCTTCCAAGTAGTTTTTTAATGGCGCGCTTGGTTTTTGGTTTCAAATGTTTTGTAGCAATTTCTCCAACAACACGATGTCCCGTAGAACCCCAATCAGATTTTGCTGATAAATTGAAGGTAATTATAAGACTAAAAAGTAAGGCAGTAAAAAGTTTTGTTTTCATTTTATGCGTTTGTGTTGACTAAAATTTATTTTCTTTTGTTCCTTTTGTTATAATTTTTATCGCCTCTAGTTTTAGGCTTCTTGTATTTTTTTACTATTTCTCTACGATATTTGCCTCCTAAATTTTCCTTTTGGTTTTTTTCTTTCTTTTCATGGAATGCAGCACCAGGAGCATCTTCGTCCCGCCTTTTAGTTGGATTATTTCGTTCTTTTATTTGCGGACGCTCCTCCTCAATCAATTCAGTTGATATCTCAACCATATCAGAGAGTTCTATTAATGGAATTTTCATAGCCATTAAATTCTCAATACGTTCAATAGCATCATGTTCTTTATCGGTTGAAAAAACCAAAGATTCTCCTTTTCGCTCTGCTCGACCCGTTCTACCAATACGGTGCATATAGTTTTCAGGATAATCAGGAGTGTCAAAATTAATAACATGAGAAACATTATCAATATCTAAACCACGTGCCATAACATCGGTTGCAATTAAAATGCGGTTATGACCTTCTCTAAATTGTTCTATGCTTCTTAATCTATAATTTTGTGTCTTATTAGAGTGAATGACACACAGTTCTTCTTTAAAATATTCATCTAATTTTTCAAATAACCGATCTGCCATTCGTTTATAAGCCACAAATATTAAAACCTTATTAAATTCTTTAATATCATTTAATAAATGAACTAACAGATTCACTTTAGTATAGAAGTTAGGAACGTTATACCTGTTTTGAGAGATGTTATTTAATGGTGTTCCTGAAACAGCAATTGATACACGTTCAGGGCTTTTAAAGAAATCGTTAATAAGTAGATCTACATCTTCAGTCATGGTTGCAGAAAACATTATGTTTTGTCTGCGTTCTGGAAGTAAATCGAATATATTGATAAGCTGATGTCTAAATCCTAAATCTAACATAACATCAACTTCATCTATAACCAATTTTTGAATAGATTTTAATTGCAATACTCTACTTAAAGCCAAATCATATAGTCTACCTGGGGTAGCTACCAAAATATCTAAGCCTTCTGCTATAGCCTGTTTTTGGGTATTGATATTTGTGCCACCGTAAACCCCTAAAATTCGATTGTTTATATATTTGGAAAGTTTTTCAATCTCTTCAACAACTTGAACCACTAATTCGCGCGTTGGAACCAAAACCAAAACTCTTGGGTTTTCCTGCTTAGAAAACTTCAAGTTCTTTAAAATAGGTAACATATAGGCAAAGGTTTTACCAGTACCTGTTTGGGCAATACCAACAACATCTTTTCCTGATGCTACTACATTAAAAGCTTTTTCCTGAATTGGAGTAGGGGTTGTAAACCCCAAATCATCAAGAGCATTATTCAGCGGTGTATTTAAATTTAAATCTTTAAAAGTCACGTTGTACTATTTAGCAAGCAAAGTTACGCTTAATATTTTAGTGTAAATGTGCATTATTAATTTCAATTAAGTAACTAGCTTCAAACGTTTTGTTTGCATCAAGTTTTAAAATTCCTTCTTTAGTTTTAAAATCTTGATTGGTGTTTTCATTATCAGCAATACCAAGCCAAGGTTCAATACAAACAAAATCACCATTTGGTTTAGCCCATATGCCCAAATAGTTATAATCTGGATAACTAACCGACAATATTTCACCGTTTAAATTACTTTTTAAAGTTACTTTTCTAGATTTTAAATCTTTAAAAACAAGGGCATCGTCATTAAATAAATTATGCGTTAGCTTTAATTGGTTTGTGTTATTAAAAATAGCCCTGGTGTTTGAAGAAATAAGCCCATTTTGTGGGTTTATGAGATGCGTGTTTGAGCTTTCAATTTGTTCAAATTCTAAAATGTAATCATCATAGTTTTCATTTTCAAAAACGGGACATTTAAAAGCGGGATGGCCACCTAAAGAAAAATAAAGAACCTTGTTGTCAATATTTTTTATGGTATGTTGTACTTCTAAACTATTATCATTGAGTTTATATGTTATGTAAAACTCAAATTTAAATGGATACATTTTTAATAATGCTTCATTATAAGTTAGTTTAAAAACAAGACTATTTTCATTTTGTTTATGTAACTGAATATCGGTATTATGTCTAATGAAGCCATGTTTTGGGAGTTCAAAAGACTCATTTTCTAGGATGTAAGTATTGTTTTTTAGAGCACCAATAATTGGAAACAAATTTGGTGCAAAACTCCCCCATACATTAGAATCTGCATTCCACATAAAGTTGGTATCATGTTTTACCGAAACTATTTTGCAGAGTTCAGCCCCAATTTTTTTTACATTAATTTTAAGTTTTTCGTTCTCTAAATTGTACATTGGTTTTATGTTTAAACTTACAGGCAAAATTCTTAATTTTTTAACTATTCTAACTAACTTTGTGGCTTAATCTTTTTTTTTGAGGACAAAAAGACTTTATAAACCGAAAAATACCGAAGAATTTAAGAGCCAAGTATTAAATTGGGCGCAGCAGTTTGATGATGTTGTTTGGTTAGATTCTAACAATTATAATCAGGAGTATTCTAATTATGAGTCTATATTGGCCGTAGATGCTTTTACAAGTATTCAAACAGATAGTATAAATGCTTTTGATGATTTAAAGGAATATCAATACACTACTAAAGATTGGGTTTTTGGTTATTTAACTTATGATTTGAAGAATGATATTGAGGATTTAAGATCCAATAATTTTGACGGTTTAGGTTTTCCAGATTTATATTTTTTTCAACCTAAAAAGATATTTTTATTTAAAATAGATGAAGTTGAAATTCAATATTTGAATTTTGTTGATGACGAGATAGATGGGGACTTAATTGAAATTAATGAGTTTAGGAAGCTTTCACAATATCAGTTGAATAATGATATTAAAATAAAACTTAGAATACATAAAGATGAGTATTTTAGCAAAGTTCAAACCATGTTAAATCATATTCATAGGGGTGATGTTTATGAAGCTAATTTTTGTCAGGAGTTTTATGCCGAAGATACAGAAATTGATCCGTTAGAAACCTACTTTAAACTTAATAAAATATCAAAACCCCCTTTTGCTTCTTATTTAAAAATTGGTGATAAATATGTGTTAAGCGCATCACCAGAACGCTATTTAAAAAAGGAAGGAGAGAAAATTATTTCACAACCTATAAAAGGAACTTCTAAACGTGCTAAAAGTGATAAAGAAGATGAGAAGTTGATTATTGAGTTGCTAAACGATGAGAAGGAGCGGAGTGAGAATATTATGATTGTGGATTTAGTAAGAAATGATTTGTCTAAAACAGCAATTAAAGGAAGTGTTATAGTAGAAGAACTTTGTAAGGTATATACTTTTGAACAGGTGCATCAAATGATTTCTACGGTAACTTCTCAAGTGAAACCTCATACAAATCCGGTAGATATTATTAAAAGTACCTTCCCAATGGGAAGTATGACAGGTGCCCCAAAAATATCTGCAATGCAAATCATTGAAAAGCTTGAAGAATCAAAACGCGGAGTCTATTCTGGTGCTATTGGATACTTTACACCTGAAGGCAATTTCGATTTTAATGTCGTTATCCGGAGTATTCTATACAATGCCTCAAAAAAGTATGTATCGTATTCAGTTGGTGGAGCAATAACAGCCAAAAGTAGTCCTTTAAAGGAATATGAGGAATGTTTGGTAAAAGCTAAGGCAATGCGTGAGGTATTGGAAAATTAAAGTTAACTTTGAGTATGCTAGAAAGCTTCAAGAACCATATCAATGAAAACTTACCAATTTTAAAAGATGGCAGGCTTCTTATTGCCATTTCAGGTGGGGTTGATAGTGTTGTCTTAACACATTTATGTCATCAACTAGGTTTAGATATTTCACTGGCCCATTGCAATTTTAACCTGCGTGGAAAAGAAAGCGATGGTGATGAAGAATTTGTTATTCAACTAGCCGACAATATGGATATTGAAGCTTTTACAGAAAGTTTTAATACTGAAGGTTATGCCAGTGAAAATAAGGTATCTATCCAAATGGCCGCAAGGGAATTGCGTTACTATTGGTTTGATGAATTGGCACAACAGTTGGGGTTTGATTATATATTAACTGCGCATCATGCAGACGATAATCTAGAAACGTTTTTAATTAATTTCTCAAGAGGAACCGGTTTAGATGGCTTAACTGGAATTCCAGAAATCAATAATAAATTTGTCCGAGCTTTACTGCCCTTTTCAAGAGAGAATGTGATTGATTATGCAAAAGCAAATAACTTAATATGGCGTGTAGATAGCAGCAATGCTTCCACAAAATATTTAAGAAATAAATTGAGGCATGAGGTGATTCCTATTCTAAAGGAAATCAACCCAAGTTTGCTTCAGAGTTACCAGAGTACCATTAATAACTTAAGCGATGCTACTGATATAGTGGAAGACCATTTAGAGTTGTTTTTTGAAGATGCTGTAGAAAGTATTGAGGATAATAAAATGACTTTTAATGTGTCTGAATTTAAAAAGCAGAATAACCCAAGGGCTTATTTATTTGAAACCTTTAAGGATTATGGTTTTACAGAGTGGAATGATGCTTTAAATCTTTTGGATGCGCAATCTGGTAAATACATTTTATCTAATACACATAGATTGATTAAACATCAAGATAATTTATTGTTAAGCGATATTGTTCCGGGAGAATTAATTGAAATAACTATTAGAGATAATAATCAGGAAGTTGAAACACCTTTTGGTATATTATCATTTTCAGAAGTAGATAAAATACAGAATAATAGTATAACGGAAATTTATGTAGACAAGACATTATTAAAGTTTCCACTACTAATTAGGCAATGGAAGGTGGGTGATGTGTTTTTTCCCTTTGGAATGAAAGGAAAAAAGAAAGTGAGCAAGTATTTTAAAGATGAAAAATTATCACTTTTAGATAAGGAAAGTACCTTGTTATTGTGTTCAGAAGACAACATTGTTTGGGTTGTAAACCGAAGAGCTGATAATAGGTTTAGGGTAACTGAGGAAACCGAAGAAATTATTAAAATTGAATTAAAGTAAGTACTTGAGACTACAGGGCAACATTGTTGATATATATAATAAGCGCATTTTCAAAGGTGAAATAACAGTTGAAAATGACAAAATAGTTGCCATTGAAGAAAAGACCCACGACTGTGAAAATTATATACTACCTGGCTTTGTAGATGCACATATTCACATTGAAAGTTCCATGTTAGTTCCAAGTGAATTTGCAAAAATTGCGGTTAAACATGGCACAGTGGCTACGGTGTCAGATCCACATGAAATTGCTAATGTTTGTGGATTAGATGGTGTTAATTTTATGATAGAAAATGGAAAGAAAGTTCCATTAAAATTCAATTTTGGGGCGCCTTCATGTGTGCCAGCAACCACTTTTGAATCTGCAGGAGCAACTATCGACTCCAATGATATAAACGAACTTCTTGGAAATCCAGATATAAAGTACCTCACAGAAATGATGAACTATCCAGGAGTTATTTATGATGATGATGAGGTTTTAAAAAAACTATCTTGGGCAAAAGCACATAATAAACCTATTGATGGTCATGCTCCTGGTTTAAGGGGAGATGATTTATCCAAATATATTTCAGCAGGAATTACAACAGATCATGAGTGTTTCTCTTATGAAGAAGCCTTAGAGAAACTTCAAAAAGGGATGAAAGTACTTATCCGAGAAGGAAGTGCTGCTAAAAATTTTGAAGCTTTAATAGGTTTGCTACCAGAGCATTATGAAAACATGATGTTTTGTAGTGATGATAGACATCCAGACGATTTAATGTTAAGTCATATCAATGTGCTTTGTGCAAGAGCAGTTGTAAAAGGAATTGATGTTTTTAAGGTGCTTCAAGCCGCTTGTATTAACGCTGTTGATCATTATAATTTAGATGTGGGTCAGTTGCAGGTTGGTGATTTTGCAGATTTTATTGTTGTGGAAGATTTAGTGAATTTTAAAACCCGTCAAACTTATATCAATGGAGATTTGGTTTATGATGATGGAGTGTCTTTAATTGATTCAGTTTCCTTCAAATCAATAAATAATTTTAATTGCGAGTTAAAACAAGTTTCAGATTTTAAAATTGAATCTTTTGCTGAAAAAATTCGAGTTATTGAAGCCTTAGAAGGGCAATTGATTACTAATGAGTTGGTTACTAATTCAAAAACAGAAAATGGTAATCTAATCTCCAATATTGATGATGATATTCTTAAAATGTCGGTTGTTAATCGTTACCAAAACCAAAATCCTGCTTTAGCTTTTATCAAAAATTTCGGATTGAAAGAAGGCGCTATTGCATCTTCAGTTGGTCATGACTCGCATAACATTATAGCAATCGGGGTATCAGATGAAGCTGTTTGTAAAGCTGTTAATTTAATCATTGAAAACAAAGGAGGGATATGTGCTGTTTCAAATTCAGAGGAGAAAATATTACCACTTCCAATAGCTGGTATTATAAGTGATAAAAGTGGGGAAGAAGTGGCTGAGTCATATCAAGAAATTGATGCTATGGCGAAGAAAATGGGGAGTAAATTACATGCGCCATATATGACTTTGTCGTTTATGGCTCTTTTGGTAATTCCTTCATTGAAATTAAGCGATAAAGGTTTGTTTAACGGAACTGATTTTAAGTTCACATCTTTAGAAGCTTTTTAAGAATGCCTATAATAGAAGCTACTTACAAGGTGCCTTTCTTATTTAAAAGTGGTTTTATAGCAACAGTGTATTCAGGTTTGTTTAGACAGGTTAATGGTGTGGTTCAAGAGCGTGAACGAATTACTTTATCCGATGGCGATTTCCTAGATTTAGATTGGAGTTATTCAAAGGTTAAAACAAATAAGCTTATTGTTCTACTCCATGGCTTAGAAGGTGATGCTCAAAGACCTTATATGGTTGGAGCTGCTAAACTTTTTAATACTAATGGTATTGATGCGGTAAGTGTGAATTTTAGGGGTTGTAGTGGTGAAGATAATTTAAAATATAAAAGTTATCATTCTGGGGCTACCGAAGACTTAGAAGATATAATCAGTCATGTGATTTTGAGAAAAGACTATTCAGAAATCTATTTTCATGGCATTAGTTTAGGAGCAAATATGATATTGAAATATCTTGGTGAAAGGGAAAGTGTGCCCAAGGAAGTTAAGGCTGCCATTGCAGTTTCTGCACCATGTGATTTATATGGTTCCTGTTTAGAACTTCATAAAATAAAAAATAGACCTTATACCATTAGATTTTTGAATCATTTAAAAGGGAGGTTGAAAAATAAATTGGAAAAGTTTCCAGAAGCCATGTCTAAAGAAAAATTCAATGCCATTAGAACATTAAAAGATTTTGATGATTTATATACTTCAAAAGCTCATGGGTTTCAAGATGCTTTAGATTATTATAAAAAATGCAGTAGTCTACAATTCATTCCAAATATTAAAATTCCAACACTTATTATTAATGCTTTGAATGATTCCTTTTTGTCTCCGGAGTGTTATCCAGTTAAAGAGGCCAAGGCTTCAAAGATTATATATTTAGAAATGCCAAATCATGGTGGTCATGTGGCTTTTGTAGATAAAAATAATATATATTATAATGAAAAAAGGGCATTGGATTTTGTCAAATCAATTTAATTCAATGTTTACATAAAACAGTTTTTGATAAAAATAAGATTGTGTAAAGACTTTAAACCTTCATATAAAAAATGTAGATTTGGATAGTTGGGCTGATTATGAAACAGCACTAAGTAATAGGTTTGAAGAATAATATGAGTAATTCACCACAGAAAAATGCAGCAACTTCAGAAAAATTCACAAATTTAAAAACAACAAAACCACCATTAAATAGTGTTGGTTTTGGAGCATTAAAGTCTGCTACAGGCATGGTTTTTAAATATATGAATCCAATAGATGCTCTTAAAATTTCAACTAAAATAAATCAAAAGGGAGGATTTGATTGTCCAGGTTGTGCATGGCCTGATCCGGATGATGAACGGTCTGTTTTAGGTGAATATTGTGAAAATGGAATGAAAGCCATGGCTGAGGAAGCTCAAAAGAATACTATTGGTTCAGACTTTTTTGCAAAACATTCGGTAGATGAATTGGCAGAATTATCAGATTTTGAAATTGGTAAATCAGGTAGATTAGCAGAGCCTATGTTTTTGTCAGAGGGAGCTACTCATTATGAGCCTATTTCCTGGGAAGCGGCTTTTAATAAAGTTGGAACACATTTAAATGCTTTGAATTCTCCTGATGAAGCGGTGTTTTATACATCGGGAAGAACTACAAATGAAGCAGCCTTTTTATATCAATTGTTTGTTCGTGAGTTTGGAACTTCCAATTTACCAGATTGTTCTAATATGTGCCATGAAGCTAGTGGAAAGGCCTTAGCTGAAACTTTAGGAATAGGTAAAGGCTCAGTAACATTAGATGATTTATATAAAGCCGAGGTGGTTATGGTTGTTGGTCAAAACCCGGGAACAAATCATCCAAGGATGTTGGTGGCTTTAGAGAAGTGTAAAAAGAATGGTGGAAAAATTATTGCTGTCAATCCTTTGAAAGAAGTTGGCTTTATGAAATTTACCAATCCTCAAAACCCGTTAAAGATGTTAACTGGAGGCACGGAGTTAACAGATGTATTTGTACCTGTGACTATTAATGGAGACGTTGCATTTTTTAAGGCAATTTTGCTGAGGTTATTGGAAAAGGAAGAACAGGAAGGCAACGTTTTTGATAAAAAATTTATAGCAGAATATACGGCAGGTTATGACACTTTCATTGAGGATTTAAAAAGGTTTGATTTTGATGAATGTTTAGAATTTTCAGGGGTTTCAAAAGAAACCTTTGAGGAAGTATTCGATTTAATTCTCCATAATAATAAGATTATAATTTGTTGGGCAATGGGGTTAACCCAACACGAAAATGCCGTTGATAATATTCGAGAAATAGTAAACCTATTATTACTTAAAGGAAGTATCGGAAAAGAAGGTGCGGGAACTTGTCCGGTACGTGGGCATTCTAATGTTCAAGGTGATAGAACAGTGGGTATTTGGGAAGCAGCACCTCAAGCATTTCTAGATAAGATTGAGGCTAAGTATGGTTTCAAGCCAACTGCAAAACATGGCTATTCAGTAATTGAGGCTATTGAGGGCATGTATAAGAAGGAAGCTAAGGTGTTCTTTGGTTTAGGAGGTAATTTTATTTCTGCGGTACCAGATACCAATTATTCTGCACAGGCTTTGGCTAATTGCAATTTGACGGTTCACGTAAGTACTAAACTTAATCGATCACATCTTGTTACAGGTAAAGAAGCACTTATTTTACCTTGTTTAGGAAGGTCAGAAAAAGATTATCAAAAAACAGGTGTTCAAGTTCAAAGTGTTGAGAATTCCATGGGTGTGGTGTCTTCAACAAAAGGCATTTTAGAACCTTGCTCAGATAAGTTGATTAGTGAAGTGGCAGTAGTTTGTGGAATTGCAAATGCAACATTAAAGGGGCGGTCAAAAATTAATTGGCTGGCTTATAAGGATGATTATAACCTTGTAAGAGAAGATATTCAGGAAGTAGTAGAAGGTTTTGAGGCATATAATACCAGGCTTAAGAATCCTTCAGGTTTTTATTTACCTAACGGAGCCCGAGAAAGAAAGTTTATAACTAAAACAGGTAAGGCTAATTTTACCAATAATAAGTTACCCAAATGGACTTTAAATGAGGGTGAATTGGTAATGATGACTATACGTAGTCACGATCAATTTAATACAACCATTTATGGATTAGACGATAGGTATCGTGGTATTTTTAACGAACGTCGTATTATCCTAATGAATTTAGAAGATATGAAAGAAAGAAATTTGGTGTCTCATCAAGTGGTGAATTTAAAATCTGTATACAATGGAATTGTTCGTGAAGCTTATAAATTTAAAGTTGTTGGTTATGATATTCCTAAAAATTGTTGTGCTACTTATTTTCCTGAAACCAATGTTCTAGTGCCTTTAGATAGTTTTGCGCACACAGCAAAAACACCAGCTTCAAAGAGCATTATTATTAGAGTAGTGGCAGATTAAAATCATTAATAATACCTAATTCTATTAGTCGATTTTTGCTGTTTAAACAATAATTTACCTTTCAATTTGCGAAATCATTAATAATTCAATTTAAAGGAGATTTCGTTAGGAAATACTATAAATAATTACGTATAATTACTTAGTTTTGTATTCAAAATACGTAGATATGAAAAAAGTCATTGTAGTAGGTAACGGAATGGTAGGTTATAAATTTTGTGAAAAATTTGTAGCAAATGAAGATGCGAAAAACTATCAAGTAACTGTTTTTGGTGAAGAGCCTAGGCCTGCATATGATAGAGTTCATTTAAGTGAGTATTTTGAAAACCAAGATGCCCAAGCTCTAGAAATGGCACCAAGAAGTTGGTATGAAGAAAATGGAGTAGAGTTAATTACTGGTGAACGTGTTTCAGATATTAATAGAACTGGAAAAACTATTACAACTGCAAAAGACCGTGAGTTTTCGTATGACTATTTAATTATGGCAACAGGGTCATCTCCTTTTGTACCACCAATTAAAGGTGTAGAAAAAGAAGGTGTTTTTGTATATAGAACTATTGAGGATTTAGAAGGAATGTTAGCTTATGCTGCTAAACTTAAATCTGAAAAACCTGATGCTAAGGCAGCTGTTTTAGGTGGTGGACTGTTAGGTTTAGAGGCAGGTAAAGCAGTTTTAGATATGGGTTTAGAACCACATATTGTTGAGTTTGCTCCAAAACTAATGCCAAGGCAATTAGATTCAAGAAGTTCTCAAGTATTAAAGTTGAAATTAGAATCAATTGGATTAAATATACATTTGAGTAAGGCTACTAACCAAATTTTAGGTGATGGTAAAATTACGGGAATGGAATTTGGTGAAGATGATAAGATAGATGTAGATATGTTAATTGTGTCTGCGGGGATTAGACCTAGAGATGAATTAGCTAAGGCCTGTGGTTTAGAAGTTGGTGTAAGAGGTGGTATTATTGTAGATAATACAATGAAGACTTCTGATGACAATATATACGCTATTGGAGAAATTGCATTATATAACCAGATGATATATGGTTTAGTAGCTCCAGGTTATGATATGGCAGAAGTTGCTGTAAAACAGATTTTGGGAGAAACTGATGTGGTAATGCCAGCAGATATTGATATGTCTACCAAATTAAAATTAATTGGTGTTGATGTAGCTAGTTTTGGGGAACCATTTATGCCTGCATCAAAAGGCCATTCCATAATTTTTGAAAATAAAACAGAATATTTATACAAAAGGATAAATGTAAGTTTAGATGGTAAATCTTTATTAGGAGGAATTTTAGTTGGAGATGCTGCTGATTATAGTATGCTGCATCAAATCTATCTTAATGGTATGGCTATTCCAGAAAATGCAGCCCAATTGATATTGCCTGCGAGCGATGGTGGAGCTGCCTTTGGTGATGTAATGGATTTGCCAGATGAAGCTCAGATATGTTCTTGTGAAAGTGTTACAAAAGGCCAAATTTGCGGAGTTATTGAAAGCGGAGAAGCAACCGATTTAGGTGATGTTGTTAGTTGTACTAAAGCAGGTACTGGTTGTGGTGGGTGTAAGCCTATGGTAGCAGATTTAACTAATGCTAAACTTAAATCTTTAGGTATTGAAGTTAAAGATTCTGTTTGTGAACATTTCGATCTTAACAGACAAGATTTATATAAAATTATTCAAGTAAAAGGATATACAAAATTTAATGAAGTTCTAGATAATCATGGTAATGGAGGTCACGGTTGTGAATTGTGTAAACCTCTTGTGGCGTCATTAATGGCTAGTATTAATGCAGATACTGCTAACAAAGAATATGCTATTCAAGATTCAAATGATAGATTCTTAGCTAATATTCAACGTAATGGAACCTATTCTGTTGTACCTCGTGTGCCAGGTGGAGAAATTACGCCTGATAAGTTAATAGCACTTGGTGAAATTGCTAAGAAATATGATTTATATACTAAAATAACTGGTGGGGTGCGTATTGATTTATTTGGTGCAACCTTAAATCAACTACCGTTAATTTGGAAAGAATTAATTAGCCATGGTTTTGAAAGTGGTCATGCCTATGGTAAGTCTTTAAGAACTGTAAAGACTTGTGTTGGTTCAACATGGTGCCGTTATGGTATGGATGAAAGTGTCAGTTTTGGTATTGAATTAGAAAATAGATATAGAGGAATACGTGCACCGCACAAAATTAAAGGAGGCGTTTCAGGATGTATCCGTGAATGTGCTGAGGCACGTGGAAAAGATTTTGGTTTAATTGCTGTTGAAGGTGGATGGAATCTATACGTAGGTGGAAATGGAGGGGCAACCCCTCGTCATGCTGAATTATTAGCAGAACAAATAGATAATGAAACAGTGATTAAATATTTAGATAGGTATTTAATGTTCTATATGCGTACAGCAAAACCTTTGCAACGTACTGCTGCATGGCAAGAACGATTAGAAGGTGGATTGGATTACTTAAAAGAGGTGATAATTGACGATAAATTAGGAATAGCTGAGGATTTAGAAAAGGAAATGGAGACTTTAGTTAATAAGTTTGAATGTGAATGGACGCAAGCAGTAAATGATCCAGAAATGATGAAACGCTTTAGTCATTTCGTTAATAGTAAGGAAGAGGATGATAACTTGGTTTTTGTTCCTATGAGAGAACAAAAAATGCCAGAACCTTGGAATAATTAATAGCACTAATATTTAAAATAGACATGGAAGAAGTTTTAGAAAAATATGGGACAACCAAATTAGAAGACGTAAAAGTTTGGTTTAAAGCAGCATCTGTAAATGATTTTCCAATAGATGGAGGTGCTTGTGTTAAATATAAAAACAAACAAATCGCCGTTTTCAACTTTGCAAGATTAGATAAGTGGTATGCTTGTCAAAATGTTTGTCCACATAAAATGGAAATGGTACTTAGTAGAGGTATGATTGGTGATGATAAAGGAACTCCAAAAGTGGCTTGTCCATTACATAAAAAGACTTTTTCATTAGAAAATGGTGAGAATTTAAATGGTGATTTAGACGCTATAGCAACTTACCCAGTAAAGATTGAAGGTAATGATGTTTATATAGGTTTTGCTGATTAATTTTGGTTAAATATTGAATTAGTAAAATTCTGATATATAACCAGAAAATTCTCGAGGAATATTTAAAAACCGATTAAGCATTTAAAAATTACTTCTATGTTATAAAATTGAGGTGTTAAATGTGTATATTGGCTATATAGATAAAAATATTTCTTGTAAAGATGAAGCCAACCAGATTTGAAACGGCAATAGCCTTAATTGATAAAAAGAATTCAGAAGATATAAATTCATACCAGGTCAGTGGTATGAGTTACCCAAAAGAATTATTGTATTCTCAACGCATGACGCGTAAGTTGTTGCAGTTTGAACCTAATGCTTCTAAGGCATTACAAATTGCGGCTAGAGCTCAACATATTTGTAGATGGAAAATAGCTAGAGATGAATATCCAATGGATAGAATTGGTTATTTAAAATGGCGAGAAACCTTAAAAAAAATGCATGCAGAAATAACTGCAGATATTTTAATTCAGGTAGGTTTTGATGCGCTGTATATTGAAAGAGTCTCTAAATTAATCACCAAAAAATTAATTAAAAAAAATGAAGAGTCCCAAATACTTGAGGATACCGTTTGTTTGGTTTTTCTAGATTATTATTTTGAAGAGTTTGCAGCTAAACATGCAGACGAAAAAGTAATTGATATTCTTCAAAAAACTTGGAAAAAAATGTCTGAAAAGGGGCATGAGTCCGCTCTTAAACTAAACTATTCAGATAAAAATTTAGAGCTAGTAAAAAGAGCAATCCAAGACTAATTTGTTAAATAATGGCTAGTACCAAAAATTCTTTAGATCAAAGGACTTTTGAACGATTACGTCGTTTGTATATTATTGCACTGAGTACCATAGCACTCTCTGTGGTGGTAAGTCAAATTCTTATTAGAAAACATTTAAAGGATCAGGAAAGTGATTCAAGAGTTATTAATGTTGCGGGTAGGCAGCGAATGCTTAGTCAAAAGCTTACCAAAGAAATACTTTCATTATCTACTGAAGGTAATTTATTTGAAAGAATAGCGGTAAAAGATAGCTTAAAAAAAACATTGTCAATTTGGGAGGCTTCCCATAATGCATTACAAAAGGGTAGTGATAGTTTAGGTTTACCAGGTAGGAATAGTAAAACAATTTCTTCAATGTTCAATGACTTGAATCCTACTTTTAATACTATTAAGCAAGCTTCTCAGAATATTATTGAAAAAATAGAAAAGTCTTCCTTGGCTTCATTAGAAAATTTAAGCACTGATATAGAAAATGTAAAAGGTAGTGAAGGAGACTTTTTAGTTAAAATGGATGGTATTGTAAATCAATACGATTCTGAAGCCGAAGAAAAAGTGGCTTGGTTAAGGCAATTAGAAATGTTTTTAATGGCATTTACTCTAATACTGCTATTAGCTGAATTCTTATTTATTTTTTGGCCTACAGCAAAAACAGTTAAACAAAGTTTAACCGAATTACTTTTTGCTGAAAAAAATGCAAAAAAAATGGCATATGATGCAGATTTGCTGAGCGAAGCCAAAGAGAAATCAATAAAGGAGTTAAGGGCTTTAAGTCATGCTATGGATGAAACTCTATTGTTTGCTCGTATTACGCCCGATGGCAGAATTTTACATATTGGTAATAAGTTTTCAAAACTTTTTAAGCTAAGTAAATTTAATGCAGCAGACAGTTTTTCCAAAGTATTATCGGGAAATGAAAAGGACCAAGAGGTACTTGATGAACTAATTTCTAAGCATAAAAAAACAGGTTGGCAAGGAGAGGTTAAGGCTTCAATAAAAAATAAAACTGATGTATGGCTTGAACTTTCCATGATACCATTCAACCCAACAAGTGAGCGTTCAGAGTTGTTAATTATTGCTTCAGATATAACTAAAAGAAAAGAGGGGCAATTAGAGATTGATAGACTTACTAAGAAGAGTTTTGAAGAGCGGATGAATCAGCAAAAAATTGTTTCTAGTAAAATTATTGAAAATCAAGAGAAAGAACAGAATAGAATAGCTAAAGATGTTCATGATGGTATAGGGCAAATGCTTACTGGTCTGAAATATAATATAGAGAGTATAGATGTTTCTGATATAGAAAAAACATCAATTAAAATTGAAAATTTAAAAGAGCTAACTGCTAATATTATTAAAGGAGTTAGAACAGCAACGTTTAATTTAACACCTCCAGAATTAGCAGACCATGGTATAGTACCTGCATTAACAAAATTAACTCAAGAGTTAGCAAAACTTACTGGTAAGGAAATATTATTGTTTAACAAATCTGATTTTAGTGAAAGATTAGATTCCCTTTCAGAGATAAACATATATCGTATTGTTCAAGAGGCTGTTAATAATGCTATAAAATATGCAGAGTCTACTCATATTATAGTGTCCCTATCAAGTAGTAAGAATATTTTAAGTATTGTAATTGATGATAATGGCAAGGGCTTTAATCCAGATAAAGTAGAGAAGGTGAAAAATGGTGATGGCGGTATGGGGATGACATTTATGAAGGAACGTATTAAATATATTGATGGAAGGTTGTTTTTACATTCAGAACCAGGTAATGGAACAAGGGTTACTCTAAATATTCCTTTAAAGAATTAGTTGATATATGTCAAAAAAATTAATTAGTTCAGGGTCTGAATTTGAAAAACAAATAGGCTATTCTAGGGCTGTGGTTCAGGATAACTGGGTGTTTGTTTCTGGTACAACAGGCTATAATTATGATACAATGACCATTAGTGAGAATATTGTTGAACAATCTGAACAATGTTTACTAAATATTAAAAATGCCTTAGAAAAAGCAGAGGCTAGTTTATCTGATGTGGTTAGGGTAACATATATATTGCCAAATGTTACTGATTTTGAGCTTTGTTGGCCTGTGTTAAGAAAATATTTTGGAAATATTAAGCCAGCTGCTACAATGATATCTGCGGGATTAGCTAATGATAAAATGAAGATTGAGATAGAAGTTACTGCATTAAAAAATAAGTAATTACGTAGGAATACGTAATTTTATTACTTTTGTAATTATTAAGTAATATTTATGGATAAAATTAAAGTTGTTTTAGCTGATGATCATGAATTAGTTAGGGATGGAATAAAAGCTCTTTTAGAGGATCAAACAGGTATTGAGGTTATAGATGAAGCTTCCGATGGAAAAGAGGCTTTAGAGGTTGTACAAAGAAGTAAGCCGCATGTGCTAATTGTAGATATTAGGATGCCTGAAATGAATGGTATTGAGGTGGTTAGGAATATCAATGCAAACCATAAAGATGTTAGAACTTTGGTATTGTCTATGCATGATTCAGAGGAATATGTTGTGCAATCAATTCAGGCTGGGGCGGATGGGTATTTATTAAAAGGAGCTAGTAAAGATGAGTTTTTAAAAGCCTTAAATAATGTAGCGTCTGGTGGCAAATATTTTACTGGAGATGTTTCCGCTATTATCATGAATAATTTTGTTAGTGGTAATTCATCAGTACCTAAGTCACCCAAAAAACAGCTTTCAGAATTACCATTTAAACTTACTAAAAGAGAAAAGCAAATACTTAGTTTGGTTCTTGAGTTGAAAAACAATAAGGATATTGCTGAAGAACTAGAAATTAGTAAGAGAACAGCTGAAGTGCATCGGTTTAATTTAATGAAAAAACTTGAAGTGTCAAATCTTAAAGAACTTACCAGTAAGGCTAGAGAATATCAACTTATTTGACGCTATTATATTTTCGATTTAATTAAATTAAGCGATTCATTTTTCAATTTTTTAGAAAATTCTCAGAATCTTAGTTTTTAAATTATTAATATCATATTTATTTTAAGTTACGTAATTTTTTTATGCTGAATTAAGTAAAAATACTTAGTTTTGTAATGAAAAATACGTAGTCATGATAAATATTCAAGCAAAAAAAGCAACAAAACTTTCGCTTTTCAATCTTAAAAGCGTTTCAATTAGAACATTTTGGATAACAGCTATATCCTTTTTCATGTGTTTTTTCGCATGGTTTGGGATAGTGCCATTTATGCCAGATGTTGTCAAAGATCTTGGTTTAACACCAGACCAGAAGTGGAATTCAATTATTTTAGCGGTAACGGGAACCGTTTTTGCACGTTTACTTATTGGTAAATTATGCGATAAATACGGGCCAAGAATGTGTTATACATTCTTATTAATGTTAGGTGCTATACCTGTAATTTTATGTGGGTTAGTGCAAACACCTACTCAATTTTTAGTATGTCGTTTATTTATAGGTTTTATTGGTGCATCTTTTGTTATAACACAAGTGCATACGTCTTTAATGTTTGCTTCAAACATTGTAGGAACGGCAAATGCAACATCAGCTGGTTGGGGTAACCTTGGTGGTGGAGCAAACAGATTAGGAATGCCTATAATAGCAGCAGCTGTTGTTAGTTTTGGAGTGGCCGAAGCCGAAGCGTGGAGATACTCTATGATTATTGCTGGTGTTGTATGTTTTTTAATGGGCTTGGTGTATTACTTTTTTACCCAAGATACGCCAAAAGGTAATTTTAAGGATTTAAAAGCTCAAGGCATTGAAATAGAGAAGAGAAAAGATGAAGTTGGGTTTATAGCTGTGTTAAAAGATTATAGAATATGGATTTTATTTATAGTTTATGCTGCTAGTTTCGGAATTGAATTAACAGTTTATGGAACTATGGATGATTATTTGCAAAATACGTTTCAACTTGAGCGTTTAACTGCCGGTAATATTGTACTGTCATTTGCATTAATGAATATTTTTGCCAGAACATTAGGTGGTTTCTTTGGAGATAGATTTGGTAGACTAAAAGGTTTAAGAGGACGTGTATTGTTTTTGTCATTCATTTTATGCGTTCAAGGTTTAATGCTAGTGACATTCTCAACAACAACAAGTATTACTTTCGGATTTATTTTCTTGATACTATTTAGTTTAAGTGTTCAAATGGCTGAAGGAGCAACGTTTTCTGTAGTGCCATTTATAAATAAAAAGGCAATTGGTTCAGTTTCAGGAATTGTGGGAGCAGGTGGTAATGTAGGAGCCTTTTTAGCAGCTATCTTATTAAAATCTAAATCAGCATTAGCTGAAAAAACCGCCATTGCTGCAAATCAAGGATTAGGTGATGAAGCTATAAAGACAGCACAATCGGCAGCCTCATCGGCAGCAGTATCTCAAGGTTATTTTGTTATAGGATTCGTAGTAATTGTTACAGGTTTAGTTGCTTTGGCTATTAAATTTTCTAAAGAAGATGAAATGGCACATGGGCCTCAAGCCGTTGATAATTTAGATTTAGGGGCTGAGTTTCAGCCAGTAAAAGTAAAGAGTTAAAGGTACCCTGCCAAGTAGTTAGTTAGGCTTGGGAGTTTTCTTTAAGAAGGTTGTTCCTAAAATTTACCGATGAAAATCGGTAAATTAGGAATAACTGTAAAGAATTAAGTGAAACTTAGATTCTTTATTTCAAGTGTTGATTTTTATCAATTTTGTGATTTAAAACAACTTTTTTAAGGTATTGCTAATAATTTGTAGTGAGTCTTGTTTGGTGTTAAAATATTGGTTTAATTAGTAAAAAACGCTGATATAAATGATAAAGAATGAAGTAAAAACAACATGTTCGTATTGCGGTGTAGGTTGTGGTATTATTGTTAAAAAGGATAATAATAACAAGGTTCTTGTTGAAGGTGATAAAGATCACCCTGTTAATAAAGGAATGCTATGTTCAAAAGGTAGAAACTTACATTATGTTGTTAATGACACTTCAGATAGAATTTTATATCCAGAAATGCGTTGGAGTAGATCGCATCCGCGAGAACGTGTTAGTTGGGATAATGCTTTAGATAGAGCAGCAAATGTTTTTAAATCTATAATTAAAAAACATGGACCCGATAGTGTTGGTTTTTATGTATCTGGTCAAAGTTTAACTGAAGAGTACTATATAGCTAATAAACTTACAAAGGGATTTTTAGGAACTAATAATATAGATACCAACTCTAGGCTGTGTATGAGTTCTGCGGTTGTTGGATATAAGAAGGCCTTTGGAGAAGATAGTGTGCCAATTTCTTATGCTGATATTGAATTAGCTGATACTTTTTTAATAACTGGAGCAAATCCTGCTTGGTGCCATCCTATTTTATTCCGTCGTTTAGAAAAGCATAAAGAAGAGAACCCTGATGTTCAAATAATTGTTGTTGATCCCAGAAAAACAGATACGGCAAGTTTTGCTGATTTACACTTACAAATTTTACCTGGAACTGACGTAGTTCTTTATTATGCCATTGGAAGAAGATTATATGAGCGCGGGCTGATTGATGAAGATTTTATAAATAACTATACCGAAGGTTTTGCCGCTTATAAAGAGCAAATATTTGCAACAAAAATTAGTAAAGCTGCTAAAATATGCGGTATAGATGAAAAAGATATAAAGAAAGCAGCCGATATTATTGGGCTTTCTAAAGGGTTTATTAGTATGTGGGCTATGGGGCTTAACCAAAGTGTGGTTGGTGTTAATAAGAACGTAGCCCTTTTAAACCTTTCTTTGATAACAGGTCAGGTTGGTAAGCCTGGTGCTGGTCCATTTTCTTTAACGGGGCAGCCTAATGCTATGGGAGGTCGAGAAGTTGGAGGAATGGCTAACCTATTGGCTGTACATAAAGATTTAATGAATGAGGAGCACAGGCGTGAAGTAGCACAGTTTTGGGGTGTAGATAAGATAAATCCAAAACCAGGGCTAACAGCCACAGAAATGTTTGATGCTTTAGAATCTGGTAAAATGAAAGCTGTATGGATTGCTTGTACCAACCCTTTAGTTAGTTTGCCTAATACGCATCGTATTGAAAAGGCTATGAAGAATGCTAAATTTGTGGTTGTTCAAGATATTTCTCATAAGGCTGATACGGTTGAATATGCAGATTTAGTTTTACCCGCTGCTGGTTGGTTAGAGAAAGAAGGTACTATGACAAACTCAGAGCGTAGAGTATCTTATTTACCTAAAGAGATTGATCCTCCTGGAGAAGCAAGGCCAGATGTAGAAATATTTTGTGATTTTGCACAGCGCATGGGCTTTAGAGGATTTAATTATGGCTCTTCTGAAGAAATTTATGATGAATATTGTACCATGACTAAAGGTACTAATATTGATGTGTCTTATTTGAATTATGACAGACTGAAAAATGAAGGAACTTTTCAATGGCCGGTAAATAAATACCGCCATGGAGGAACACCTCGATTATTTCAAGATAAAATATTCTACACGCCATCTAAGAAGGCTATATTTAATATAGCTACAACTACCGAAAATACCTCGGTTCTACCAAACCCAGATTATCCATTAATTTTAACCACTGGGCGTGTTAGAGATCAGTGGCATACTATGACTAAAACAGGAAAGGTGTCTCGTTTAAAAACCCATTACCCTAAACCTGTTTTAGAAATTAATCCAGTTGATGCTTATTTAAATAAGATTAAAGATGGAGATATTACTGAAATACATAGTGAAAACGGTGTTGTTAGAGTTCGAGCTAAAATAACAGATGCCATTAAAAAAGGTGTGGTGTTTTTACCTATGCATTGGGGAAAGCAATTGCAAAATGATTTAAATAGAGCTAATAATCTTACCAACACTCATGTTGATCCAATTTCTAAAGAGCCTGATTTTAAATTTACTAGAGTTGCGGTTTCAAAATATAAAAAACCAGTTGAAAAAATATTAATTGCTGGAGCTGGTGCCGCATCATTTAGGTTTATACAGAATTATAGAGAGCATAATGAGCAAGATGAGATTCATGTTTTCTCAAAGGAACCTAATTTGTTTTATAACAGAGTCTTGCTTCCTGAATATGTAACTGAAGAATTAAGCTGGGAACAGTTATTAAAAATTAAGCAAAAGGAGTTAGAGAAGTTAAATGTGCATTTGCATCCTGAAACAGTTGTTGATAAAGTTGATAAGGATGCTAAAGAGATTACAGATAGTAATGGTGTAACTCATAGTTTTGATAAGTTTATCATGGCTACTGGTAGTAGAGCTTTTATACCTAAAGATGTTCAAATAGAATTACCTGGTCGTTTTACAATGCGTAATAAGATAGATGCCGATAGATTTAAAGCTTATCTTGATGATACAGGTTTGCCACCAGAAGAACAGCATGTAGCAATAGTTGGAGGAGGGCTACTAGGTTTAGAATTGGCTGCAGCCTTAAAGCATAAAAATGTTAAGGTGACCATAATACAAAGAGCTTCACGCTTAATGGAACGCCAATTAGATAAGGTTTCTAGTAAATTATTGTCTTTAGACGTGCAAGAAAGAGGGATTCAAATATATTTTGATAATGAGGTAAGTACTGTTTTTGATGATGAAGATACGGGTGAATTAAATATAAATTTAAAGAGTGGTAAAATGATTCATGCCAATGCCATAGTCTATGCCATAGGAACAATACCAAATATAGAAATAGCTAAGACAAATGGTATAAAGTGCGGGCGTGGTGTAGTTGTTAATCAACATTTACAATCTTCTCACTCAGATATTTTTGCAATAGGAGAAATTGCCGAATATAAGAATCAATTATTTGGAATAACATCTGCAGCGGAAGAGCAAGCTACTATTTTAGCAAATTTTATAGCTGGTGATATAAGTAGTACTTATGATGGCTCTGTATTAATGAATATTTTAAAGTTTAATGATTTAAATCTTTGTAGTATAGGAGATATTAATGTTCCAGAAAACGATTTAAGTTATGAAGAGATTATATTCACTGATATTTCCAAGCGCTACTATAAAAAGTGTATTGTAAAAGATGATTTATTGGTAGGCGCTGTTTTGATGGGTGATAAAAATGAATTTGCTGAATTTAAGACCTTGATAGAAAGCAAAATAGAAATGTCTGAGAAACGAAATACCCTTCTTCGGGGAGCATCAAATGACAAACCTGTATTAGGTAAGTTAATTTGCTCATGTAGTCAAGTTGGAGAAGGAAATGTTGAAGAGGCAATTGCAAAAGGATGTACAGATTTTACAGAGTTATGTAAACAAACAGGAGCAGGTTTGGGTTGTGGTAGTTGTAAAACAGAAGTTAGAGATATACTTCATAAATCTAAAGTTTTAGCATAATGGATGAAAGATATAGACTAATGATAAATGGAGGTGTTTTATCTCCAGGAGAGTTAAAATACATATGTGAGGCAGCAGAAGGCTTAGGATTAAATGCCATATCATTTGGTTCTCGACAAGATATAATTTTTCCTGAAAAAATTGATGAAGCTAAATTTAGCTTGTTCGATAAGATTAAATTTGTAAAACCAAAGAGAGATAAAGTAGAAAATATAGCTTCATCTTATGTTTCTGCTGAAATATTATCCAGTACTTCATGGCTTACTAGTGATAAGTATCTTTATATATTAGAGCAGTTTAAGTATAAACCAGAACTACGTATTAATGTTACCGACCCAAAACAAAGGCTAGTTCCTCTATTTACTGGAAATGTGAATTTTATTGCATCAGAACATGAGGACTACTGGTATTTATATGTAAGGTTACCAGGTTGGAAAAGAACTCTTATGTATCCAGCTCTTATATATAGTTGGGATATGGATAAAATTGAGAGAGCAATTGAGGGTATTTTAATTGAAGAACCAGAAACAATAGAAACAGTTTTCGAGCTAGTTAATGATGCGGTAGATACAAATAATAGAACTGTTGATACACCTTTAGATGTACCTTTTTATCCCTTTCCGTATTATGAAGGAATGAATCGTATAGGTCAAGATAGGTATTGGTTAGGATTGTATTGGAGAAATAATAGATATGACTTAACCTTTTTAAAGGCAATGTGTGATTTATGTTCAGAAAACAAAATTGGTAAAATATCTATAACACCATGGAAATCTTTTATAGTTAAAGGAATTCCAGAGAAGAATAGGTTGCAGTGGGAAAAGTTTTTGGGTAAGTATGGTATAAACGTAAGGCATTCAATGCTTGAAATGAACTGGCATGTGCCGGTGAACGATAAGGAAGCTTTAAACCTAAAAAAGTATCTTGTAACTAATTTTGACCAAAATGACATTAGTACCTATGGTTTAACATTTGGAATTACTAGCTATAATAGTGACACGTATAATTTTACGTCAATTGTTGTAGAAAAGAATAGAAAGCCAGACAATATTGGTGACTTCAAAATAAGAGATACATTCAATTTATTATATGCAAAGAATTTTGACCCTAATACTAGGGAGTATATTATGCATGTTCAAGATGTGGATAAGGTGGAATTACCAGGTTTATTAATGGAGTTGAGTAAATTATATTTTGAACAGTTAGGTAATGAAAGGGAAGAAGAAGAATTTCTAACATCTAAAAAGGAATTAATAAAAGAAGATGTATATCAATGCTCAGAATGCTTAACTGTTTATAGTGAAGTTTACGGCGATATTACTCAAAATATTGAACCTAATACATCTTTTGATGAACTTCCGGAGTCTTATGAATGCTCACTATGTGAAGCACCAAAAAGCAGTTTTCAAAAACAGGTTTTTGAAAAGCAAGCTTAATTACAATTTGATAAAGTTACTTTGAGTGTTAATCTTGACATGTTAAAATGTCCATGTTTGTAAAAGTTCAAAAAATATCGTATATTCTATAAAAGGTAAATAAATACGACTAAATACATTTTTAACAATTAAAATAAAGTAAAATCCTACTAAAAAGTGTGTTTTATCGATTATTTAGAATATTTTTAAATACCATTCGTCTACACAAAAGAGTTATTCATCTACACTCTATACGACTCTACCGAAAGTTTGTTGTGGTTTAAACTCAATCAAACTACTTTCACCTTAAAACTTAGTTAAATTTATTCTTGAAATTATGAGAAATTTGAAGATTTTATTGGTCGAAGATGATATGATTGAGGTGATGAAGTTTAATAGGGTAATTGAAAACCATCATACCAGACCAAATATAGTTGAAGCAAATAATGGTGAAGAGGCCTTGAAAATTTTAGATAACAAAGCTAATTTACCAGATATAATATTGTTAGATTTGAATATGCCAAAAATAAATGGACTAGAGTTTTTAAGAATTCTAAAAAATGATGATGTTTTAAAGTATATACCTGCAATTGTTTTGTCAACTTCAAGCAACGAAAAGGATTTAGTTGAATGTTATAAGGCCGGAATAGCGGGATATGTTTTAAAACCATTAAAATATGAAGATTATGTGGCAAGAATAGAGAGTTTATTAGATTATTGGAGTCTTAACGAGTTAAAAAAGAATTAAAATGAAAGGTATAGTTTTTTCAGAATTTCTTGAATTAGTAGAGGAAAAGTTTGGAATGGAAATGGTTGATAAAATAATTAATGAATCAAATCTTGAATCAGGAGGAGCTTATACGGCCGTAGGAACTTATGCATTTTCAGAAATGCTTCAATTACTTCAAAGTTTAAGTGGAAATACTGGAATTTCTATTGATGATTTATTATTAACATATGGGGAACATTTTTTTAAGGTTTTAAAAGAGAATTATTCAGATATGTTAGCCGCATATAATGGTCCATTGGAGATGTTATCTTCCATAGAAAATCATATCCACGTAGAAGTAAAAAAAATATACCCGGATGCGGAACTTCCAACTTTTGAAGTTTTAGAGAAGACAAAAACTAGACTTGTTATGATATATACATCTAGTAGGGCGATGCATTATTTTGGGTTAGGTTTAATGAACAAAACTTTTGAACATTTTAATTCGTCTGCTGAAATAGTGCTTGAAAAGATTAATAAAGATGGTACAAAGGTTAAGTTTATAATAAATAAGAACTAACTAATGGATCAAAACAAAATTGAAATATTAGAAAGAGCTTTAAAAAGGGAGCGAACAGCAAGAAAAAATGCAGAACGAATATTGGAGCAAAAATCTGCCGAATTATATAGTGCCAATCAAAGATTAGAAAAATCTTATACGGAACTTGAAGAACTTTTAGATAGAACTGATTCTCAGCTACAAGGGGTTTTTGAAAATATAGTAGACGCCTATGTTATAATGGATTTAATGGGTAATATTCTTAAAATGAATGATGCAGCTGTAGATTTACTTGGATTTGAGAATACAAAAGAAAATTCGAATCTTTTGGAATTCCCTGTTTATGAAGAAAAGGAAAGAGTTTCAAGAGCATTTAAAGATTTATTAAAAGATGGGGCAATCACAGATTTTCAAATTGAAATTAGAACCAGAAAAAATGAGGAAAAGATTATACATGTAAATGCAAGTATAATTTTAGATCAAGGAATTCCTGTTGCTGCTCAAGGTATAGTGAGAGATGTTACAAAAATTAGAAATCTTGAAATTCAAAAAGAAAAATTATTATCACAATTAGAAAAAAGTAATAATGAATTACACGAATATGCTCATGTTGTATCTCATGATTTAAAATCTCCTTTAAGAAGTATTAGTGCTCTTGTAAGTTGGCTAAAATCTGATAATGAAGATAAGTTTGATAAGGTTAGCTTACAAAACTTGACTTTAATTGAAACCACGATTGAGAAAATGGATAATCTTATTTCTGATGTTCTTGAATACTCAAGTATTGGTAGCAATACTAATGAATTATCAAATGTAGATTTAAACGTTCTAGTTGATGATTTGATTCAATTTTTATATAAACCCGATCATATCGAATTCCAGATTGTTAATAATCTTCCTGTTGTTATAGGGGATAAAACAAAACTTCAGCAATTATTTCAAAATTTAATGAGTAATGCCATAAAATTTATTGATAAGGAAAAAGGTTTTGTTAAGATAAATGTAGAAGATGTAGGTTCGCATTATAAATTTTCCATTCAGGACAATGGTATTGGTATAGAAGAAAAACATCATTCAAAGATTTTTCAAGTATTCCAATCTATTAATAAAAGGAAAGACTCTACAGGAATAGGACTATCTATTGTGCAAAAGATTGTTGAATTACATGAGGGAGAAATTTGGTTAAACAGTAAGGTTAATGAAGGAACAACCTTCTTTTTTACAATAAAAAAATAAAAATGAAGATTGTTCAATTAAGAAAATATAAAAATCAGGATTGGCAAAGTTTAACCCCATTTGTTAAGCTTCAAAAGCCTTTGGTAATGGTTTTTGGTGATAGGCTTGAGCTAGAAGATCCTAAGATTTATAAATCGATACTGAAATTATTTCCTAAAGGCCATATTGTGTTTTCTTCAACAGGGGGAAATATAATATCTAATTCTGTTGATGATGAATGTATTACAATTACTGCAATTGAATTTGAGCGAAGTTCTTTTGTTGTTCAAACAATTAATTTAAATGATACAGAGTTAGATAGTTATAAGGCCGGAATACAGCTTGTTAATAAATTGCCAAAAGACGGTTTAAAGTACATCATGGTTTTTTCGGATGGGAGTTTTATTAATGGTAGTGAGTTAACTAAAGGGATGAATTTTGCAGTTAATAGTAATGTCTTGATAACTGGAGGTTTGAGTGCTGATAGTGATAGGTTTGAAAGAACCATTGTTTCCTATAATGAAAATCCTAAGGATGGAGAAATTGTAGCAGTTGGTTTTTATGGAGATACCTTAGAGGTGTCATCATCTATAGAAGGAGGATGGCAACCATTTGGAGCAGAAAGAACGGTAACTAGATCTAAAGCAAATATTCTTTATGAATTAGATAAGAAGCCAGCCTTAGATTTATTTAAGAAATATTTGGGTGATAAAGCAGATGAATTACCAGTTTCTACCATGTTTTACCCTTTAGAAGTAAAAATAGATGAGGACCAGTCTATTGTTAGAACTGTTTTAAATATTAATGAAGATTATAATGCCATGATTTTTGCAGGCGATGTTCCTTTAAATTCTAAGGTACAGTTAATGATGACTAATGTAGATGACTTAGTTAATTCAGCTCAACTAACAGCTCAACAAGCATTTGAGAAATTGATTAACAAGCCGCAGTTAGCTATCGTTAATAGTGGGCTTGGAAGAAAGTTATTGTTGGACCAAAGAACCGTTGAAGAAATAGAGCAAATAAAGACTGTAATAGGAAATGAAATTGTGATTACAGGATTTTATTCAAATGGAGAAATAGCACCATTCGAAGATGAAAATATGTGTCAAATACACAATCAAACTATTGCATTAACGTTAATAAGTGAATAATGAATTCTTTGCTTAAACATCAAGTTAAAAAATACTTAAGTAGTAAGAATGTTTCTAATGAAGACTTAATGTCATTTCTGGATGCTGTTAATAAATCATACGAAAATTTCGATAATCAATATTTAATGCAACAAAGAGCACTAACCATTAGCTCAGAAGAGTTGTTAGACGCATACAAGATGCTGCAAAAGGAATCTAAAATTCAAAGTACTTTAATTGATAAATTAAATAATTTAATTGGTACCCTTAATATTGGAGGTGAATCTCCGGAGTTAAAAAGAGCGTCATCCTTAAAGAATTTAGATGGTGTAAAACTAGCTGAATTTATTGATAGTCAAACTCAAGAGATTGTAAAGATGAACAAACAACGAGAGAAATTAATGGGCGAATTAGAGAGGCAAAATGAAGAGTTAAATAATTATGCTTATTTAGTATCACATGATTTAAAATCACCTCTTAGAAGTATAGATGCTCTAACTACTTGGCTAAATGAAGAAACCAATGATAGCTCAAAAGAAAACACATCTGAAAATTTAAAATTAATAAGACATAATGTAGAGAAGATGGATAATCTAATTTCAGGTATTTTAAATTATTCCACTGTTAATAAGAACGAATCTCAAGTTTTTAATCAAGATATTAATGTTATTGTAAAGGAAGTTATTGATTCGTTAAATATTCCTAAACATATATCTGTTAATATATCAGATAGTCTGCCATATATAGAAGGAGACGAGCACAGATTAAAGCAACTTTTTGAAAACTTAATTGATAATGCAATTAAATATATTGATAAAGAAAAAGGAGAGGTTGATATTGGTGTCAAGGAAGAAGCTAACCATTGGAAATTTTATGTAAAAGATAATGGCAAAGGAATAGAAAAAGTTTATTTTGATAAAATCTTCAAGCCATTTCAAAAGTTAGAAAATAACCCTAATGCTACTGGTATTGGTTTATCTATAGCTAAAAAAATTGTTAATGCATATGGAGGTAAAATATGGTTAGAATCAGTATTAGGTAATGGAACAATATTTTATTTTACTTTAAAAAAATAGAACATGGAAACACCAAATTTATCATACATTCATAGTATGGCAAGGGGAGATGATAGTTTTGTTATGAAAATTATAGGGGTTATGAAAGGTGAGTTTACTAATGAGGTAGATGAGTATAAAAACAACATAAAATTAAATAATTTTAAAGTTGCTTCAGAAAATGTGCACAAAATTAAACATAAAATTAGTATTTTAGGTCTTGAAAAGAGTTATGCACTAGCAAATGATTATGAAAATGAATTAAAAGAAGGTAAATTGGACTTGCATAATGATTTTGATAAAATTTTACAAATTATTGACGATTACCTACTAACTATTTAAAGAATGAACTGTATTGTTATTGATGATGAAGCTACTGCAAGACTTATTATAACTGAATTATGTTCTCAAATTGAAGGTGTAAATGTTGTTGCGGAATTCCCTAATGCAATTCAAGCAATTAAATACCTCAATCAGAATGATGTGGATTTAATTTTTCTTGATATTCATATGCCTGATTTTACAGGATTTGATTTTATTCAAACATTAAAGAACCCTCCGGAAATAATTTTAACAACTTCTGATCCGCAATTTGCTATTAATGCATTTGAGTATGATTGTATAATTGATTATTTAGTAAAGCCTTTATTATTGCCTCGTTTTGAAAAAGCAATTCAAAAAGTAAATGTTTCTACCCATAATGATTCTACTGTTGATAGTTTGGATATACCGAAAGTTTCTGAAACTAAATTTGATAATCATTTATATGTAAATATTGATAGACGATTAATAAAAATTGAGATTCCGAGCATATATTTGGTTGAGGCCAAGGGAGATTACATTAATGTAAAAACAGAAAAGGAAAATTATAGAGTTCATTCTTCCTTAAAAAAAATCGAGGAAAAATTACCAGAAAGTTTATTCTTGAAAATTCACAGGTCTTATGTCATAAATGTTAAGAAAATAATTGATATTGAAGATAATAGTGTTTTGATTAAAAAGGATGTTGTGCCAGTTAGTAGATCTAATCGTCCTGAACTAATGAAACGTTTGAATTTGCTTTAACACCAATTATCCTTATAATTATACCTATTATCTACAGATTAATACCTATTATCATTTTTGAAATTCTTTTTGAAAAATTCGGTTATACATTTGCAATAACTCTTGTTTATGAACAAAGATTGCGTTTATTGTGAAGAGTTCCCAAATTGTTCAATTCATATCCCGGTATCCGATTGAATACCTATTGAACTTAACCTTCTTTTTGTTATTTGAAAAATGACATAACTTTTCTCATTTTAGAGGGTTTATTTTTTATTGAAAAATCTTACAATATAAAAAAATATGCATTTTATCGTATTTTTTTTACTTTTTAACGATGTTTTTTGTAAAAATATTTGTATGTTTGACTCGATTAGAAATGAATATGTTCTAATCAGTGTTTAAATTATAGAATTTAAACCCCAAATTTAAAAGTTAAACCATTATAATATTGAATTATGAAAATTACAATTGTTGGTAGCGGATACGTTGGACTTGTAACAGGAGCTTGTTTTTCCGAAGTCGGAATTGATGTTATTTGTGTGGATATTGATGAAAACAAAATCAATAACCTAAATAAAGGAATTATACCTATATATGAGCCGGGTTTAGAGAATATGATTAGCCGTAACATGAAAAAGGGTAGATTGAGTTTTACAACCAAAATTGCTGATGCAGTAAAAGATTCTGAAGCAGTTTTTATATCTGTGGGAACTCCTCCTGATGAGGATGGTAGTGCAGATTTAAAATATGTAATAGCAGTAGCAAGAGATTGTGGTAAACATATTGATGATTATACATTGGTGGTAACCAAAAGCACTGTTCCTGTAGGAACTTCATTAAAGGTTAAAAATGCCTTACAAGAGGAGTTAGATAAAAGAAATGCTAAGGTAGAATTTGATGTAGCATCTAATCCAGAATTCCTAAAGGAAGGTGCTGCAATAAATGATTTTTTAAAACCAGACAGAATTGTTGTTGGTGTTGAAAATGAAAGAGCAGAAAACTTATTGAAAAGATTATATAAGCCATTTACACTTAATGGTCATCCAGTAATTTTTATGGATATAGTTTCTGCAGAAATGACTAAGTATGCTGCAAATTCAATGCTAGCTACAAAAATTAGTTTTATGAATGATATTGCTAACCTTTGTGAAATTGTTGGAGCTGATGTAAATAAAGTAAGAAAAGGAATTGGTTCAGACTCAAGAATTGGAAACAAATTCATCTACCCAGGTATTGGGTATGGAGGATCATGTTTTCCCAAAGATGTTCAAGCTTTAATAAGAACAGGAGGTGAATATAACTACGATTTACAAGTTTTAAAAGCTGTTGAATCTGTCAATAATAAACAAAAAACGGTTTTATTCAATAAAATCTTGAAATATTTTAATGGTGATGTTAAAGGAAAAACCATTGCCTTATGGGGGTTGTCTTTTAAACCTCAAACTGATGATATGAGAGAGGCACCTTCATTAGTAATAGTTAATAAACTTTTAGAAGCAGGAGCAACTGTAAAAGCTTATGATCCAATTGCTATGGAAGAGGCAAAACATCATTTTGGAGATACTATAACTTATTTTGAAGATCAGTACGAGACGCTGATTGATGCTGATTGTTTAGCAGTACTTACTGAGTGGCCGGAGTTTAAATTTCCAAATTTTAATATAATTAAAAGATTGCTTAAAAATTCTACAATATTTGATGGTCGTAACATTTATGATAGGACGGAAATGAAAGAAAAAGAATTTAATTATTTCTGTATTGGGGTGGATACATCTAAAGATATGGTGAAATCTGTTTTAAGTTCTGTTAGTTAAGAATAAACTATATAATTATATGACCAAAATACGCAAAAAAGTTTTAGTTACAGGTGGAGCCGGATTTGTAGGTTCTCACCTATGTGAGCGTTTATTAAATGAAAATAATGAAGTATACTGTTTAGATAATTTTTTTACTGGACAAAAACAAAATGTAGTTCATTTATTGGATAACCCTTATTTTGAATTAATTAGACATGATGTTACAAGTCCTTTTTTTATAGAAGCAGACGAAATTTATAATTTAGCTTGTCCTGCGTCTCCTGTGCATTACCAGTATAACCCTATAAAAACCATGAAAACATCAGTAATGGGAGCAATTAATATGTTGGGGTTGGCTAAAAGAATAAAGGCGAAAATCTTACAAGCGTCAACAAGTGAGGTTTATGGTAACCCTTTAGTGCACCCGCAGCAAGAATCCTATTGGGGAAATGTTAATCCTATTGGAGAACGATCTTGTTATGATGAAGGCAAACGTGCTGCAGAAACTCTTTTTGTAGATTATCATAAGCAAAATGATGTCAATGTAAAAATTGTAAGAATTTTTAACACGTATGGCCCAAGAATGCACCCAAATGATGGGAGAGTGGTATCAAACTTTATAGTACAAGCGTTAAATAATCAAGATATTACTGTTTACGGTGAAGGTCAACAAACTAGAAGTTTTCAATATGTTGATGATTTGGTTGAGGCTATGATGCGTATGATGAATACAAAAGATGGATTTATTGGACCTGTTAATACAGGGAACCCAGATGAGTTTACAATTTTAGAACTTGCTGAAAAAGTAATTGAATTAACGGGTTCAAAATCAAAAATTGTATACAAACCTTTACCTTCCGATGATCCTATGATGAGAAAACCAGATATTACAATTGCGAAAAAGGAACTGGACTGGGAACCAAAAGTTAAACTTGAAGAGGGCTTAACAAAAACCATAGAGTTTTTTAAAACTATAGTTTAAAAGTAAAGAGAGTCTAGAGTTATTCTCTTCAAATTAATAAATTTTAATTTTTTTATGAACCCCCAAATCTTAAATCATGAAGAAAAAAATACTAATAGTAGATGACGAAGCAAGTATTTGCTTGTTATTGGAAAACTTTCTTTCAGAACATTACAATATTGAAACCATTAATGATGGATATGAAGCGTTGTTATGGTTAGAAAATAACATTCCAGACCTTGTAATTAGCGATATCCAAATGCCAAAAATGGATGGTTATGAATTTTTAACCAAGCTACGACAAAGAGGTTTTACTAAGCATACTCCTTGTATCATGCTTTCAGGTAAATCAGAAAGTAAAGAGCGTATAAAGTGTTATAGATTGGGAGCTCAAGATTATCTAACTAAACCATTTAACCCTGAAGAGTTAGATGAATTGGTAAAAAAGAATTTATTCCCAATACACTACGCAGTGGAGTGGTAGTATTTTATTCAGTTTAACTTAACCTACATTAAAGATGGAATCAGTCTTAACTATGCTTTATATTGGAAATTCTCCCGATTATTTTAAGTCTATAAGTGAAAAAAACAATGTTGCTTTTTGTGTTTTAGAAAATAGCATAATGGCTATAAATTATTTAACATCTGATAATGAAATAGATGTAATAATTTGTGACTATGCATTACCAGGTAATAATGGGCTTTACCTTTATGATTGGATAAGAGAGAATTCTGAATTTAATAAAACGCCTTTTATTCTTTTGTCTAAAGATTTTAATAGTGAAGTTTACAAAAAGGCTTTTAAGAAAAGGGTTAGTGATTATTACGTAATGAACACTTCAACTCCCGAGGATATTCTTGAGAGAGCCAAATTTCTTTGTGAAAATAGAGGGGTGACTCAATCGACTAAGCTACTCGAATTGAATGAAGAAGGTTACAAAATGCCTTTGTCTAAGCGTGTTTTTGATATAGTTGTTGCTTCTACAGCACTTTTAATAGCTTCTCCATTTCTACTTTTAATTTTATTGGCAATTAGATTGGAATCCAAAGGCAAGGTATATTACATATCTAAAAGAGTTGGCCGGAAAACATTTGATTTTTACAAGTTACGTTCAATGAGAACGGGCGCTGATGAATTGTTAAAGAAATTAGCAAAAGAGAAAAATCAATACAATAAAGAACCAAAGAAAGAAGAGTCTATAGAAAACAAGGATTGTCCAAAGTGTGCTGCTTTACCTGAAGGAGAAAGTTGTTCTCCAATTATGTATATAGACACACATAGTATATGTGATTATTGGTATATGAAACAAAAGGAAGAAGAAGCAAAGAACAATTCGGCTTTTGTTAAAATAGTTGATGATCCAAGAATTACTAGGATAGGAAAATTTATAAGAAATACGAGTATTGATGAATTGCCACAATTAATAAATGTTTTAAAGGGGGATATGTCCATAGTTGGAAATAGGCCTTTGCCAGTTTATGAAGCTGAGTTATTAACTGGTGGTGACATCTCTAAACGGTTTTTGGCTCCTCCTGGAATTACAGGGCTTTGGCAAGTTGAATTAAGAGGTAGAGGAGGTGATATGTCTGAAGAAGAAAGAATGCGTTTAGATAACGAATATGCAGACCAGTTTAGGGGTAATAATTACTCATTCTGGTATGATATGAAATTAATTTTTAGAACTATACCGGCTTTGTTTCAAAGTGATACGGTTTAATATTTACACTTCAAAAGAATGAAGCTACTATTAAGATTTATTATAATTCTAGTGTTTAATTGTACTAGCTATTTGCATGCTCAAGACGAAATGTTAGAGGTGTCAACTAGTAGAACTAAAAGCATAACAAGCCTTCCTCCATTGGAAGTTGTGACGGATTCTGTTTTAAAAAGAAGTGGGATGCTGAACTATAGAAATAGTAGTATAAAAAGATTAGGAACACTTAAAAAATCAAAACGTATAGATATTACAAGGCATATTGGTTTATCAGGTGATACTAGATATGGTAATTTTAATAATTTCTCAACAAATGAAGATGGTCAAGTAATTTCCGCTCTTGCCACAACATCAAAAGTATTTAACTATAGTGTTGGTGTGTATTTAAGATTACCACTTTATGATGTTCTTAACAGAAAAAAATTAATTAAGACGGCAGAATTGGAAGTAGAGGAAGCTATAAATTTAGCTGAAGCGGAAGAGCAAACAATTCGCCAAAACGTAATAAGGTTATATCAAGATATAGCATTAAAGGAAAGGCTTTTAGAAATTAAAGCAAGAGCTTATGGTGATGGTAATGTAAACATGCAAATGGTAGAAAAGGAATTTAGAAATGGAATAGTTCCAGTTGCAGAATATGTGCGAATTACCAGTATTACTTCAAACTTACAAATAGAGTATGAAAAGGCAAAATCTGAATTTGTACTAGCAAAGCAATTATTAGAAGATTTAGCGGGTTACAAGTTTGATATTTTAACAGGAAATTAAAGTAATGAATATAGTAGATTTTGTAAGACTAGCGTTAAAGCATATTAGGTTGCTAATATTAATTCCAATATTATTAGCTACATTGGTTATTATCTTAACGGTTAACCCGTCTTTTGAATATTCATCTCAAACTATACTATATACTGGTTTAGCTACAGGGACATCTATTGAGATGGACAAGAGGTTTGATCACCATGCTAATAGTGCTGCATTTGATAATTTAATTAACATTATTAAGTCTAGAGATACTCAAGAGGAGGTTGCTATAAGGTTGTTAGCTCAACATTTAATGTTACAAGAGGCTAATTCTAAATATATTTCTGAAGAACATTATGAGGAATTTAAAGATAAAATTCCTGAGGATATGTATACCTATGTAGCTGTAGATAGAAATGCTACAGATGTAGATGTTGATACTGATAATTTATCAAGCATTTTTCCAACTGAAATAGATCCTGTTTTATATGAACAGACTGTTCAAAACTTAATGGACTTAATGCAGAGTAATACATCTAATTTTGTATATGAAATAATTAATTATGAAAAGGATAAGCATTATTCTATAAAGGCAATTTCTAGTATGAATGCTATGAGAATTGGCGGTAGCGATTTGGTGAAGCTTACATATACTGTAAACGACCCAGGGATTTGCCAGCAAACTCTAGATATTTACAATAAGGTTTGTATTAAGAATTACAAATTTATTAAACAAAATAGATCTGATGATGTTGTAAAATATTTTGAGGCGCAGTTAGCACAGGCAAGTGACAAACTAAAAAGGGCAGAGGATAAACTTCTTGAATTCAATAAGGCATCAAATATTATTAACTATTATGAGCAAAGTAAAAAGGTTGCCATAGTTAAGGAGGAGATGGAACTTGATTACAATCAAAAGCAAGCTGAATTAGCAGGTTTACAGGCCGCAACCAGAAGGTTAGAGAAGAAATTAGATATACAGGAGGTTATTCAGCAAAAGAGTAATTATGTCCTTCAAAAAAAGAAAGAATTAGGAGATCTGAATTATGAGATAGCAATGATTGAAGCTAAGATTGAGACCAATGGAAATAATCAGGGATTGGGAAGGCTTGCAGAATTAAAGAAGGAATCAAACGCTGTTACTAATGAGATTGAGAAGAGTGTAGATGAACTTTATAGCTATGAAAATACGGTTGATGGTTTACCTGTAACAAAAGTTTTGCCGGAGTGGATGGATAATGTGACAGATTCTGAAAACCTAAGAGCTAAACTTAAGATAATGGAAAATCAGAATATAGAGTTTCAAAAGCAATATAAAACTTATGCACCTGCAGGTGCCAATATGTTAAGAATCCAAAGAGAGATTTCGGTATCTGAGGAGGGTTATTTAGAAATACTTCATGGATTGAACTTGGCCAAACTAAAATTGCAAGATAATTCATTGTCGGCAAACTTAAAGGCAATCGATCCACCATTTTTTCCATTATATCCAATACCTTCTAAGAGAAAGATATTAATTGTTGTTGCTGCTTTCATAGGAGGGTTATTCACTTTGGGTATAATATTGGTAATGGAATATTTTGATGATACTTTAAAGAATTCTGATAAAGCAGCTGAAAAAATTGGAATTCCAGCTTTAGGAATGATTCCAAAAATATTGCTTAATCCGTTAACAACTAAAATGTCATTTGTTCAGAGTAGGCTTATAGAAATAATTACTCAAAATATTGTTCAGAATTTAAGTTCGGAGGAAAAACGTGATAAAATTCCAAAAACCATTTTATGCTTTAGTTCACAGAAATTAGAGGGTAAAAGTGTTATTGCAGGTAATATTGCTAAAGGGTTAAAGAAGAGTGGGAAAAGTGTATTGGTTTTAAATTATTCTGATAAAGAACCTAGAAAAGATCAACAAAGAAAATATTCTATTCTTAATAGAATATTAGGTTATGCAGATCCTAGAATTGATATTGATAACCCTTTCTTAGCAAGTGCATCTCAATATCTAGATGATTCTGAATACCATACTTATAAGATAGATAAGCATTTTTACAAAGCGAAGAGTTATTTAGATATTTTAGAGTTAAATAACATACAGTTAGATTATACTCCAGAATATGTAATAATTGAATTGCCTTCTATTATTGATAATAATCACCCAACAGAATTATTTATTGATTCAGATTTAGATATCCTTGTATGCAGGTCAAATAGAACTTGGTCTAAGGCAGATAAGGCTGCATTAGATAGATTGATGCCTTTCTCTGAATCAAAAATGAAATTTGTAATTAATGGGGTAGAGCTTAAAGAAGTTGAAAGAGTCTTAGGAGATTTACCTAAAAAGAGGACTAGTTTAAGAAAGAAAATGAAGTCTATGTTTAGACTTGAGTTTTTCTCAAAGAACCAAATTTAGGAATAAGAAATAATGAATAAACTAAAAAAAATTGTACGTGAAGACAATTTCCTTTCACTAGCAGGAAATGTTGTGATTGCAATTTTGGGTGTAGCAGGCTTCGGATTGTTAGCACGTAGTTTATCATTGGACGTTTTTGGTGAATGGGTTCTATTTATTACTGGAGGTTCATTTGTTGAAATGTTCAGGTTTGGAATTACTAATACTGGATTGATTAGATATCTTTCTGGAGCTGAGCAATCTTCAAGATATAAATTAATAGGTTCCAATGCATTAATTGGTTTAGGAGCAACCATACTGGTGTCCTTAATTTTATTTATATGTAATGCGTTTTTTGGAGAAGCTATTCTTAATTCTGGCTATGGTTTGTTTTTTAAATGGTATCCTTTATTGGCTTTTTTAAATTTGCCTTGGAATAATGCTTTGGTAGTTTTACAGGCAGACAGAGAATATGGAAAAATACTTGCACTTAAATCAATTAATAGTGGTCTATTCTTCTTGGTTATTGTTATGAATTCATTTTTTATAGAAATGACTTTGTCTCAATTAGTTGTTGCTTTATTATTTATTAATGCATTTACTTCACTAATTAGTCTTGTTTTAGGATGGGACGGAGTTAATCATATTACTAAGGCGTGTAAGTCTACTAACAGAACTTTATTGAACTTTGGAAAATATACAACCTTTACCTTAATTGGAACTAATTTATTAAGAAGCGCAGATGCACTTATTATAAGTTTAAGTCCACTTGGAGCGTCGGCTGTTGCACTATATAGTATTCCTTTAAAGCTTACTGAATTACAACAAATACCATTAAGAAGTTTTGTTGCTACTGCTTTTCCAAAGATGTCTAAGGCAAGTGTTCAGGGAAGGGTAAAAGAAGTTAAAGATCTATTTTATGCTTATTCAGGTGCATTAACATATCTCTTTGTGGCAATGAGTCTTTGTACATTCATTTTTGCAGATTTATTAGTGCTAATACTTTCTGGAGAGCAGTATTTGGTTGTAGATCCTGTAACTGGATTTAATGTAGTCGATATTGTAAGGGTCTTTTCTATTTATGGATTGTTATTACCTATAGATAGAATGACCGGAATTGGTTTAGATAGTATTAATAAGCCTAACATAAATGCTATTAAGGTATTTGTAATGGTTTTAGCCAATGTGATAGGAGATATAATAGCCATTTTTGTGTTCCAGAGTCTTATTATGGTTGCAGTTGCATCTATAGTTTTTACTTTGGTAGGTATTTGGCTAGGTATGTATTTCTTAAACAAGGAGCTTACTTTATCCTATAGACAGATATTTGTTAGTGGCTTAGATTTCTATAAAGACCTATTTAACAAGGTTACGAATAATCGATTTGCTGAAATTAAGCAAATAAATAACTAAAGGTGATCCCTAAAAGTAAACATATAAATCCATTTGATAAAATTCCTGGTTCAGGCAATTTGGCTAAACCAAAATGGCTTTTATTGTTCTTTGCAGGAGTTGGTTTAATAGCCTTAATACTTGGAAAATTAGAAATAGCTGGAGCAGGCTTAGTAATAGCTATTATTTTTGGCTCTGCGTTTTTAAACGTTCTATTTAAAAATCCTGTTATAGGTTTTTATACGGCTATTGGTCTTAATTTTGTTATACTCGGTTCATTACGCTATATAAAGACAGAATTACCAATAGGTTTTGCTACAGATGGTATAATGATTTTAACCTTTTTGGCGATAATTTTTAGCAGGTTTAGGGAAAGAGTTGATTGGTCTCCTGCTTTTAGAACTATTACGGTTTTGGCAATAGTGTGGTTGGCCTATTTTATATTTCAAATAGCTAACCCAGAAGCGGTAATGATAGAGCCGTGGATTGCTGGTAGAGGTATAGGTTTTTATTTCTTATTCTTTGTGATTCTCACCTTTATGTTAATCAACACAAATAAACGGTTGGATACTTTTTTGTATGTGTGGGGAATCTTTTCAATATTAGGAACATTAAAGGGAATAATGCAATTGGTTTTTGGACCTGATTATGCAGAACAAGCGTGGTTAGATGCCGGTGCATCTATTACTCATGTATTATTTGGTAAGTTAAGAATATTCTCTTTCTATAGTGATGCAGGGCAATTTGGAGGTAATCAAGGGTATGCTGGAGTTGTTTTTATAATCTATGCCATGGCTAAAAAAGGCTGGCCTAAAGTGTTCTTTTTAACTGTGGGTATTTTAGGAATATATGGAATGTTAATATCTGGTACTAGAGGATCAATAGCTGTTCCTTTTGCTGGGTTTATGACATTTTTTGTTCTAAAGAAAAATATTAAAGTATTAGGTGCTGGCTTCTTTTTTGTGATTTTAATGTTTGTGTTTTTTAAATATACCATGATAGGAAATGGAAATGCACAAATAAGACGAATGAGAACCGGTTTTGATTCAAATAATCCTTCTTTAATAGTAAGAAAAGAAAATCAAAGAAAATTAAAAGTATATCTTGCTTCAAGGCCGTTTGGAGGAGGAATAGGTCACGCCGGGGATAAGGCACAACGTTTTTTACCCCACGCATTTTTGTCTAATGTGGCTACAGATAGCTGGTATGTTATGATTTGGGCAGAACAAGGAGTTGTTGGTCTAACCTTGCATCTTTTTATTTTATTTTTTGTTGCTGGAATGGCCTCTTTCAAGATTATGTTTAGAATCCGAGATCCTATAACAAAGATAAAAATGAGTGCTTTAATTGCAGGAATGGTTGGAATAATGGCAGCGTCATATGGAAATGGTGTTTTGGGTCAGCATCCAACATCATTATTAATATACGCATCTATGGCACTGATATCACATCCAGAAATTTTTGAAAGATCGAAAGAAGAGCTAGATGCTGAAGAAGCTAAATTGTTACCTGCCTAAATAAGTAGGAATGTGTAATAACCTTAATCATATAATTTTATGGAAATATTTAATGTTTTTCAAATTATAGTCTTAACCTTTTTGGGGCTGGCTGTATTGTATATATTCATATTTTCCATAGCAAGTCTTTTTTATAAGGAAAAGAAATACAATAATATTAATAATGATAAAAAAATAGCTGTTTTAGTTCCGGGCTACAAGGAGGATGCTGTTATAGTTGAGGTGGCAAAATTAGCCTTAAAACAAGATTACCCCTCTAATCTTTTTGATGTAGTTATAATAGCTGATTCATTTCAGGAAACAACATTGCATAAATTAAGAAGTCTACCTTTAAAACTTATAGAGGTAAGTTTTGAAAATAGTACAAAAGCTAAGGCTCTAAATAAAGCTATGGAAAGGCTCGAAAGAGATTACGATATTGCTGTTGTACTAGATGCTGATAATGTAATGGCATCTGGCTTTTTAAGTAGAATTAATGCTGTTTTTGAACAGAATGTTGTTGCAGTTCAGGGTCATAGAACTGCTAAAAACGTAAACACTTCTTGGGCAATACTTGATGCGATAAGCGAGGAAATTAACAATAATATTTTTAGAAAGGGCCATAGGGTATTGGGGCTTTCTTCAGCAATTATTGGTTCCGGAATGGCTTTTAGTTATAAATATTTTAAATCCATAATGTCTAATGTTGATGCTATAGGAGGGTTTGATAAGGAAATTGAATTAATAATGCTTAAAGAAGGTAGAAAGATTCTTTATTTAAACGATGCTATTGTATATGACGAAAAAGTACAAAAAGCTGAGGTTTTTGGTAATCAAAGACGAAGGTGGTTATCTGCTCAACTGCATTATTTTAGAAAGGATATTTTTATTGCCTTCAAGCATTTGATTCTAAAAGGTAATGTAGATTATTTTGATAAGGCTATTCAATTTATCCAACCACCTAGGGTTTTATTACTAGGCGCGGTAGTTGGGTTAAGTTTCATTTTTGTTTTGATGAATAGATTTCTGGACAATAACATTGCATATTCTATTGCTTGGGTAGCTTTATTTGCTTCCTGTTTTTTGTCTTTTGTTTTTTCCGTTCCTAAAGCCTTTTACAATCTTAATACTTTAAAAGCCTTGGCTAGTTTACCTAGGGGTATGTTTATGATGTTATTATCATTGCTTAAAATAAAAGGTGCAAATAAATCTTACATTCATACGCCACATTCATCTGAAAAAACATAAATCAGGGTATTTTTTTACAAAAAATATTAATTTAATCGATAAAAGGTTTTATAATATCGATTAAATGCATTATATTTATCCAAAATTCAGAAAATGAATATAGGTATAGAAGGGCAAAGGCTTTTCCGTAAGAAAAAACATGGTATGGATATGGTTGCATTAGAGTTGATAAAAAACCTTCAGGTTCTCGATCAAGAAAACCAGTACTATATTTTTGTTAAACCTGATGAAGATAGTTCTGTTCTTAAAGAAACATCTAATTTTAAGATAGTTGAATTAAAGGGTGGGTCATATCCTACTTGGGAACAATTCATCTTACCTAAAGCTGCGAAAAAGTACAACTGTGATTTATTGCATTGTACAAGTAATACAGCTCCCTTATTTTCTGATATACCTTTAATAACCACATTGCATGATATTATTTACTTAGAAAGAAAATCATTCAGGATTTTAACTAGTAATGCAACACGATATCAAAAATTGGGAAATATGTATAGAAAGTTGGTGGTTCCTTATGTGGTAAAAAGAAGTAAACAAATAATTACAGTTTCGGATTTTGAAATAAAGCAGATTTCATATTTTTTTGGATATAGCGGAAATAGTAAACTAACCTCAATATATAATGGAGTTAGCGAGCATTTCAAAATTGTTTCAGATGATGCAGAACTTAACAGGCTTAAAGAAAAGTACAATTTGCCAGAAAAGTTTATATTTTTCTTAGGAAATACAAGTCCTAAAAAAAACACTAAAGGAACTTTAAAAGCTTTTTCAAGATTTATCAAGGAAACTAATTCAGACTATAAATTAGTAATTTCAGATTATGCTTTGGATAATTTAGAAAAATTACTTGCTGATATAGGTCACCAAGAATTAATAAATCATATTGTTTTAACTGATTACGTTGTGAATACAGATCTGCCAGCAATATATACTCAAAGTAGTTTGTTTTTATATACATCGTTAAGAGAAAGTTTCGGAATTCCTATAATGGAAGCTATGGCTTGCGGAGTTCCTGTAATAACTTCTAATACTTCTTCAATGCCGGAGGTGGCTGGAGATGCTGCGCATTTAGTTAATCCATTTGAACCTGAAGACATTGCTAAAGCAATGATTAAGGTTCTTGCGGACGAAGAATATAGAAAAAGATTAATAAACAAAGGACTTGAAAGAAGCAAGGTGTTCTCTTGGAAGAATATGGCTGCTCAAGTGTTAAACCTTTATAATAAAACCTATGAAGAAATAAAAGCCTAACGTTACAATTACATAATTAAACGTCATAGTGCCCCTAATCAAAATGACTATGGATTATATATACCTTATTTATCAAATTATACAATTTACTCTCCTTATATGGCTAGGATTTTGTGTAATATACCTATTTGTTCTGGCTGTTGCAGGATTGTTTTTTAAGCAAAATATTAAGATTAAACACAGTAGGTCATTACCTAAAGTAGCTTTGTTAATTCCTGCTTATAAAGAAAATGAAGTTATTCTACATACAGCTAAAGAAGCCATAAAACAAGATTATCACAAATTTGATGTAGTTGTAATTGCAGACTCTTTAGATGCTGAAGTTGTTTTTGCCTTAAAATCACTTGATATAGTTGTTATTGAAGTATCTTTTGAAAAAAGCACCAAAGCAAAAGCGCTCAACTTCGCTATGAATGAACTAGGAGATAATTATGATTTAGCGGTTGTGTTGGATGCTGATAATATTATGGCGCAAGGTGTATTGAGTAAAATAGCTAATAAATACGCCGACGGTTATAATGCAATTCAAGGGCATCGTACTGCTAAAAACCGAGAAACAGGCTTTTCTATGCTTGATGCAATAAGTGAAGAAATGAATAATCACCTTTTTTGTAAAGGAACTCAAACAGTTGGTTTAACATCTAGGTTAATTGGTTCAGGAATGGCATTTGATTATGGAATGTTTAAAAAATTAATGAAGGATGTAGATGCTGTTGGCGGATTTGATAAAGTACTTGAATTAGAATTGGTGAATTCTGGTAACCCTATTCACTATTTAGAATCAGCATATGTTTATGATGAAAAAGTTAGTCAATCTGCAGTGTTTTCTAACCAGAGAACACGATGGATTTCAGCACAATTTTACTATCTGAAAAAGTATTTTTGGGGATCTATAGGTAAGCTTCTAAAGGGAAAAGTAGATTATTTTTTAAAGGCTGTTCAACTTTTTCTGCCGCCTAGAATGTTATTCCCAATAATGGTATCTGTTCTTTTTGTTTTGGCTTTAATTATTAATGATGAATTGTTCTCCAAAATATGGGGTATATCATTTGGATTAATAATTGTTTCCTATGGTATTTCTATTCCAAAAAAATTATGGACAAAAGAGCTATTTATGGCTGTGCTTTCTTTACCTAAAGCAATCATAGTAATGCTGTTGGCAATGTTTAAGTTGAAAGGAGCCAACAATAAGTTTATACATACCCCACATTCAATAAAAGAAACCCCAATAAATAATAATAATTAATTTAAAATTTGAAATCATGGAATTTATTAATAAGACCAACTACACTAGAGTAGAAGATTTGAAGAGACTTAAATTTATTCAGTCGGCAGTTTTATCATTAAATAAGCCTAATGCAAAAGTACTAGATGTAGGTTGTGGAAATGGAAACAACAGTAGACAACTGGCGTCTTTAGGTTTTGATGTTTTAGGAATAGATATTTCTGATAAGACAATTAACACAGCAAAATCTTTAAATACCTACGATAATTTAAGGTTTGAAAATGTCTCAGCTGAAGATTTAGATATTAATGATAAGTTTGATGCTATAATCTGTTGTGAAGTTGTTGAGCACTTACATGAGCCTGCTCCAGTTATAAAGTCGTTGAAAAAATTGTTGAAGCCAGAAGGAATATTAATTATTACAGTGCCAAATGGATATGGTCCTAGAGAAGTAATAATGACTAAACCAATGCAGGCACTAATGAAAAATAAATTTTCATGGAACTTTGTTGTTGGATTAAAAAGGATGTTTGGATATAAGGGAACTACAATTCAATCTGAGGCTGAAGATTTAATGCATATTCAATTTTTCACAAAAAAGAGCCTAAAAAAATTATTGCAGGTTGAAGATTTTAAATTAATAAATTTTCAAGGTACTAATTTTGTTGAAGCTGTTTTTCCAATTTCTTTGGTTGCTAATAGAGTGAAATCTGTTCAAAAGTTTGATAACTGGATGGCTGATCAATTGCCTGATTCTTTTTCTAGCGGATTTTTATCTTCTTGGAAGTTTAAATAAAAACTTTTAACCCCAAATTTAATAATCACTAAGCATGATGAAAAAAATTAAAGTATTAGAAACTATTCGTCAAGGAAAAATTGGCGGAGGAGAAACACATGTTTTAGATTTAGTAGCGAATATAGATACATCAAATTTTGAACCTATTGTACTTTCATTTACTGATGGTCCAATGGTAGAAAGAGTTAAAGAACTTGGTGTAGATGTACATGTTATTTACACTGAGAAGCCTTATGATATAAGGGTTTGGGGTAAAGTAAAGCAATTTATGGTTGATCATGAAATTGATATAGTACATGCACATGGAACCAGAGCAAATTCAAATGTTTTTTGGGCCGCTAAAAAATTGGGTTTACCTATTGTGTATACAGTTCATGGTTGGTCCTTTCATCAAGGTCAAAGGCCATTGATTAAGATGTTAAGAATAAAGAACGAAAGTTTTTTAACTAAAAAAGCCGATGTAACAATTGCTGTTTCACACAGTAATCAAAAAGACGGAATTGATTTATTTGGAATGAGCAATTCTAAAGTAGTTACTAATGGAATCAACACAGAAAAATATGGTCCTTCAAATAAATTAAGAGATTTACGAGAAGAACTTGGTTTACCTAAAAATAAAACCATTGTTGGTTATTTAGTAAGAATGACAGAGCAAAAAGACCCTTTAACGTTAATCAGAGCTATTAGAAAAGTCAAGGATCAAACAAGTGATATTGCTTTTCTTTTAATGGGAAATGGTGATTTAGTTGATGATGCTAAAGCTTTGTGTAAAGAGCTTGATATAGAAGACATGGTGGTATGGTCTGGATTTAGACAAGACATCCCCGATGTTTTAAATACAATAGACATTTATACTTTACCATCTTTATGGGAGGGTTTACCAATAGGTTTGTTAGAGGCAATGTCTATGGCTAAACCTATTGTGGCAACTGGTGTTGATGGAACTAAAGAAGTAATTAGTGATGGCGAAAACGGAATTTTAATTGAGTGCGGAGATTATGAGAATTTGGCAAAGGCTTTTATAGAATTGCACGAAGACAAAGTCAAAATGGCTGAATATGGAAAAAAATCTAGAGAGATTGTTTGTAAAAGATATGCAGTTAATAGAATGTGCAGAGAAATTGAGGAAATTTATTTTCAGCAGATTCAGAATTATGACTATGCAATCCAACCATTAAACTAGAATTAGAAAAGTTATGGATATAGAAAATCAACAGCCAAAGGTTTCAATTGTAAGTGTAAATTACAATCAACCAGAAGTTACTTGCGAGATGTTAGAATCCTTAAGAAAGGTTACATATCCCAATTTTGAAACTTTAGTTGTAGACAATGGATCACCTACAAACTCTCCTTTAATTATTAAGGAAAAATACCCAGAAGCACACTTAATAATAAGTGAAAAAAATTTAGGTTTTGCGGGTGGAAATAATTTGGCTTTAAAACAGGCAAAAGGAGATTATGTCTTGTTGTTAAACAATGATACTGAAGTTGAACCAGATTTTCTTGATAGTCTAGTTGAGTTAATGGAGTCTGATAATAAAATAGGAATTGTTAGCTCTAAAATTCTATTTTTTTATGAAGATAATTTAATACAATATGCAGGATCATCTCCTTTAAACCCAATTACTTCAAGAAATATAACTTACGGAAATAAGGAAAAAGATAGCGGACAGTTTAATAAACCAAAAGAAACATCTTACCCACATGGGGCATGTATGATGATAAGAAGAAGTGTTTTAGAGGAATTAGGTTTATTATATGAGAATTATTTTCTCTATTATGAGGAGCTAGATTTTGCCGAAAGAGTTAAAAGGGCAGGATATAAAATTTATTTTCAACCAAAATCTTCTATCCTTCATAAAGAATCTATTTCTACGGGTAAAAATAGTCCATTAAAAACCTATTATTTGAATAGAAATAGAGTATTGTTTTTGAGAAGAAATAGTAAAGGAATTACACTTGTATTGGCAATGATTTATTTCTTTGGAGTTTCGCTTCCTAAAAGCACTATTAAATATTTATTTAAAAAAGAGCATTTGTCTGCATTGTACAGAGGTGTAATTTGGAATATTAGCAATTTTAAAATAAAAGAAAATCAAAAGCTTTATAGCGCTTAGGTTATGATAAAAGGTAAAGACATTATAGTAGTTGGTATTCAAGCTTGGGATATAGAAATTGGTAGTAATTGTAAAAATATTGCCAAAGAATTTTCTAAGCACAATCGTGTTCTTTACGTAAATCCACCTTTAGATAGAGCTACAGAGCGAAGAGAAAAACATAAAGATAGCGTAAAAAAACGCTTAAGAATTAAGGATGGACAAGAGAATGGGTTGGTGGAAATAGATCAAAATTTATGGAACCTATATCCAAAAAAAAATGTAGAATCTATTAATTGGATACCTGTTCATTCTATATATAAAATATTAAACAAAAGAAATGCAAAACGATTTGCCTCAGATATTAAATCTGCAGCAAATGAATTAGGCTTTAAGGATTTCATTTTGTTCAATGATAGTTCAATGTTTTTGGGGCTTCATTTAAAGGAATTATTGCAACCAAAGGTATATGCGTATTACATGAGGGATTATTTAGTTAAGGTTCCTTATTGGCAAAAACATGGTGTGCGTATAGAGCCTCAAACTGTAAAAAAGGCTAATACAGCACTCACTAATTCTGAATTTTATGAAGAATTGTGCGCACCAATTAATAGCCATAGCTATATGGTTGGGCAAGGTTGTGATGTATCATTGTTTAATGATGAAGACAATACCATTTCAGTGGCAGATGAATTTAAAAATATACCAAAGCCAATAATTGGTTATGTTGGTTACCTCACCTCACTAAGGTTAGATTTAGAGGTAATTGAGCATATTGCAAATGAGAGAAAAGATTGGAGTGTAGTTTTAGTAGGGCCAGAGGATGATGATTTTAAAAACTCTAACCTTCATAATTTGAGAAATGTACATTTTCTGGGGAGTAAAGATGCTTCGCAATTACCTAATTATGTAAAAGGGTTTGATGTGGCAATTAATCCTCAAGTGGTTAATAACTTAACAATTGGTAATTACCCAAGAAAGATTGATGAATATCTTGCTATGGGAAAACCTACTCTAGCCACAAAAACCAAGGCTATGGAAATGTTTAGTGAATATGTTTACTTAGGAGTTTCTAAAGAAGACTACATCACTTTAGCAGAAAAGGCTCTAAGTGAGCACTCAGATAAATTGGCATTAGAAAGAATGAAATTTGCCCAAAGTCATACTTGGGAAAATAATGTAAAAGCTATTTACAATGCAATTAAAATAGCAACCAAAGACAAAATAAAATGGGATTAAAAGAGAAAATAAAATCAAATGAAAAGCTCAAAAAGCTAGCCCACTGGTCTATTTTAATTCCAAAACAGGCTAGACCAAGGTTATGGGTAAGATGGTTTGTAAATCCGTTTATTCATAAAAAAGGTAAAGGGGCAAAAGTAAGACGTAGAACTAGAATAGATGTAGTTCCTTGGAACAAATTTGAGTTAGGTTCTGGATCTACTATAGAAGACTTTTCTGCTATAAATAATGGTGTCGGTGATGTTTTTATTGGAGATAGAACCAGAATAGGGTTGAGTAATACAATTATTGGTCCTGTGAAAATAGGAAACGATATTCGTTTAGCTCAAAATATAACCGTATCAGGTTTAAATCATGATTATCAAGATGTAACTAGACCTATTCATGAACAAGGCGTTTCTACATCTACTATAGTTATAGAAGATGGTACTTGGTTAGGAGCCAATGTAGTTGTAGTAGCGGGTGTAACAATTGGTAAAAATTGCGTTGTGGCCGCCGGAAGTATAGTAACAAAGGATATCCCGTCTTATTCAGTTGTGGTTGGAAATCCAGCCAGGGTAATCAAGCAATATAACGAAGAAACCAAAACTTGGGAAAAAGTTTAACTAAATTTAAATAACTTAATATTTGAATTTCTCTCATCATATATTATGAATAAAGACAAAACCATAGAAACACTTAGAGGACTTGCCATATTGCTTGTAGTTATAGGTCATGTTATAGGCTCTGCTGCGGAAGGAGGGATGCAGGTTGATGATGATTCTTTTCTAAGATACATTTATTATACATTCATAGATCCTGTTCAGATGCCTTTATTTACCGTTTTGGCTGGATGGGTATATGCATTAAAACCATCAACACCTGAGATAAAGGAGTTTGTAATAAAAAAAGTATTTAGATTACTTATACCAATGTTAGCTGTGGGGGCTTGTTATTTTATTGTTCAATATTATACACCCGGAACCAATCGTAAAAGTGATTTGGTAGATTTATGGAAGCTTATAATTTTCCCTTATACGTTTTATTGGTATCTATATTCCCTTTTCTTTGTTTTCGTTATTATAGCCTTTTTGGATAGCATAGGTAAAATGAAGACCACTTCTCAATGGACCCTAATTTTTAGTCTTTCATTGATAGCCTTGTTGACTAGAGATTTATTAATTCCAATAGAATCACTCAATTATTTTAGCTACCTAGGGACTCTGTATTTGTTACCTAGTTTTATATTAGGTGTTGGTTTATTTCGTTTTAAAGAACTATTAGAAAATAGGATATTGAAAACCATTTGTGTTTTGTTGTTGATAGGTTGTATAATTGTGCAACAATTGTCTTGGTTTAATATAATTGATGTGGTTTTACTTAAAGATAATTTTTATGGCCTTTTAATAGGGTTTTCTTTTACTTTCATTTTACTTAGGTCTAAAGTTGAAATTAATTGGCTTATTTGGTTTGGTGGTTTGTCCTATTCCATTTATTTATTTCATGGCTTTGGTACGGCAGCTGGAAGAATAATTCCAAGAAGTTTAGATGTTAATTCATCCACATTAATCTTTATAACTTCTTTGGTGTTAGGGCTAATGTTTCCAATAATTATTGATAAGATTTTTGAAAAATTTAAATTAACCCGAATATTATTTTTAGGAAGACGTTAGTTCATCGAAAAAAAAGAACCCCAAATAAATGAATGATATGATAACTTTAGAAATACTTTTTTGGACATTACTGTTCATCATATTTTATACATATGTAGGATATGGAATTCTATTATACTTCATTATAAAAATTAGAAGAATATTAAAAATTGGTAATAAAACTAAAGTTGATTCTTCATATGAGCCAGAAGTAACATTATTTATAGCGGCCTATAATGAAAAGGACTATGTAGAAGCTAAAATGAAAAATACTATGGCTTTAGATTATCCTAAAGACAAACTTAATATTGTTTGGGTTACAGATGGTTCTGATGATGGCACTCCAGAAATGATTAGTAAGTACAAAAATGCTACTGTACATCATTTGGATGAACGCAACGGAAAAATTGGCGCTATGAATAGAGGTATGGATTTTGTCAAAACGCCTATCGTTATATTTAGTGATGCCAATACCAATTTAGGAAAAGAGTCTATTAGGCGAATTGTAAACTTATTTAGTAACCCTAAAGTTGGGTGTGTTTCTGGAGAAAAAAGAATCATTGACAAAGAAAGTGATGTAGCATCTGGTGCAGGAGAAGGTATCTATTGGAAATATGAATCTACATTAAAAAAATGGGATGCAGAATTGTATTCTGTAGTAGGAGCTGCAGGAGAGTTATTCGCTATAAGAACGGAATTATATAGACATGTTGAAAAAGACACGTTATTAGATGATTTTATTATTTCACTGCGTGTTGCTCAAGAAGGTTATACAATTCAATATGACCCTGAGGCATATGCAATAGAATCAGCATCAGCTAATGTAAAAGAAGAACTGAAACGGAAAATTAGAATCTCTGCAGGAGGTATACAATCTGTTGTGAGATTAAGTTCTCTACTTAATGTATTTAAATATGGAACTTTGTCTTTCCAGTATATTTCACACCGAGTACTTAGATGGACACTAACCCCTCTTTGTTTGTTGCTTTTAATACCTGTATTGTCAATATTAGCTATAAATGAGGGTGTTTTAGACTTCGGACTTTATTCAATTTTGTTTTGGTTACAGTTTTTGTTTTATGCAGGCGCTTTAATAGGTTGGTTTTTAGAAAACATTTCAATAAAGATTAAACTTCTATTTATACCGTATTATTTTTTTATAATGAATTTATCGGTCGTTTTAGGTTTTTTTAGATATTTAAAAAACAATCAATCAGTGAATTGGGAAAGGGCTCAAAGAGCTACTTAATTTAAACAGTTATGAGTTTCATTTTATTACAAAAAAACAAAGTCGAATTTTGTTAAAAAAATTGTATTATTACTAAGCTTTCAAATTAAAAATGAAAAGAAGAACAGCCATAAAAGGATTATTAGGAATTACAGGTGTTGGAGTAACTTCTTTTGCAGGTTATAAGTATTTCTTAGGTGCAACTAAACATTCTAGGGGCCAACTAAAAGATTATTATCAATTGATTTCTGAATTGGTTGATGTGATAATTCCGCCAACAGATACACCAGGTGCAAAAGAAGCTCTTGTACAAGATTATGTTATAGATTTTATGGAAGATTGTGCTTCAAATAAAGAATATAATAACTTCTTAAATGGTCTTATTGATTTGCAAGAAGATAGTAATTTAAAATTTGGTAATTCTTTTGAAGAATGTTCTAATGAAAATAAAATAGAGATACTAAAAAGTTTTGAAAGTGGAGTGTCTGATGGTATAATATCAAAAATTAATAATAAGATTAAGGGGCGAAGTTTCTTCAATATAATTAGAACCTTAACCGTTGAAGGATATTGTACTTCAACAATAGGTGCTACTCAACATTTGGTTTACGAACCAGTTCCAGGAAGGTACAACGCCATAACAACTTTAAGTCCTAATCAAAAAGCTTGGGCTACAAGATAAAGAGATAATGACAGAACAAACGCAACATAATACTTTTGATGCTATAGTAGTAGGTTCCGGAATTAGTGGAGGATGGGCTGCCAAAGAGCTAACAGAAGGTGGATTAAAAACTTTAGTTTTAGAACGTGGTAGAAACGTGGAACATATTAAAGATTATCCAACGGCTTTTAAAGCGCCATGGGAATTTAAACATAAAAACCATTTAACAAATAAAGAGTTAAAGGATTATCCAATTCAAAGTAGCCATTGTGATCCTAGCAATAAGCATTTTTATGTAAAAGATAGTGAACACCCCTACGTACAGGTAAATCCTTTTAAATGGATTAGAGGCTATCAAGTTGGTGGACGCTCCTTAACATGGGGTCGTCAAACATATCGTTTATCCGATTTAGATTTTGAGGCCAATAAAAAGGACGGTCACGGTGTAGATTGGCCTATACGATACAAAGATTTAGAAAAATGGTATGATTATGTAGAAGATTATGTAGGTATAAGCGGTACATCTGAAGGGTTGCCACATTTACCTGATGGGGTGTTTCAACCTGAAATACCAATGAATGCTATTGAGAAGCATCTTAAAGATGAAATAAAAAAGAAATATTCAGATAGAGTTTTAATTCATGGTAGAGTTGCAAACTTAACGCAACATAAAAATGGAAGAGGGCCTTGTCAATACCGTAATTTATGTAGTAGAGGTTGTCCCTTTTCAGGTTATTTTAGTAGTAATTCATCTACGCTTTTAGATGCACATAATTCTGGTAATTTAACGCTTATGGCTAATTCAATAGTCAAGGAGGTTATTTATGATGAAACAAGTAAAAAAGCAACTGGAGTTATTATAATAGATTCTGAAACTAAAAAAGAATTAACTTTTTATGCCAAAATAATATTCCTTAACGCCTCTGCAATAGCTACAGCAGCTATACTTTTAAATTCAACATCTGATTCTTTTCCAAATGGTTTAGGGAATACAAGTAATCAAATTGGGCATAACCTTATGGACCATGTTGTTAATGAAGGAACTTACGGAACTTTTGATGGACTAAAAGATAAATACTATGAAGGTAGATCTCCAGGAACAGTTTATGTGCCCAGGTTTCAAAATTTAAATGAAACTTCAGAAAAGGTTGATTTTTTAAGAGGTTATGGAATTCAGGGTAAAGGACTAAGAGAAAATTGGCAATTGAAGAAAACTTCAGGTTTTGGAGTTTCGTTAAAAGAGCAATTGTCCACTCCAGGTGAATGGATTATTTCATTTGGGGGAAGAGGAGAATCATTACCAAATTATGATAATAAAATATCACTCGATAATCAAAATCTTGATAAATGGGGAATGCCATTGGTTAAGGTAGACTTTACATATGGCTCTAATGAAAAAGCCATGATGGAGCATATGACTAAAGAAAGCGAAGCTATACTAAATAAAGCAGGGTTTAAAAATGTTGGTAGTTACAGAAATAGTCCACCTCCGGGTTCTGCAGTTCATGAAATGGGAACTGCTAGAATGGGAAATGATCCTAAAACCTCTGTGCTTAATAAGCATAATCAAATGCATGATGTTAAAAATGTATTTATTACAGATGGTAGTTGTATGACTTCTTCTGGATGTCAAAATCCGTCATTAACATATATGGCGCTTACAGCAAGAGCATGTAATTATGCTATTGAACAGTTTAAATCTAATAAATTATGAGGTACATAAAACTTGCAATCATAGTATTTAGTTTGATTTTGGTATCTTTTACTTTATACTATTTTATGATGCAACCTACATATTCTATTAAAATGGAAGGAGATTTATATGTGGTTAATAAAGCAAGTAAAAGCGTAACTGTTTTTGATTTGTTGGAAGGTGAGTATATTACAGAAATTAATTTAGAATTAGAACCACATGAAGCTGCATCATTAACTAACCCAAATAGGATTATTGTAACTAATTACGGAAGTTCTGATGTTGAGGGGAAAAGTATTACGGTTATCAATTCAGATAATAACAACATAGTAAACACAATAGAACTAGGAGATAGTGCAAGACCTCACGGAATTATTCAATTCCCTGATTCTAAAAAGGTAGGAGTTGTTACCGATATTGGTAATGATTTATCTGTGATTAATATTGATTCTGGGGAGCTTGAAAAGCAAATATCAACTCAACAAGATTTTAGCCATTTATTAGTTCATCACCCTTATAAACCATTGGTGTATGTGTCTAATATTAATTCCGGTTCAATGAGTGTTATTGATATTAACTTAAATAAGGTTATAAAAATTGTTTCCATTGGAGAACGAGCTGAAGGTATTGATATTTCTAAAGATGGTTCAGAAATTTGGGTTACAAATATTGCGGAGAATTTTATTTTGGTAATAAACACTGAAACAAATGAAATTGTAGATAGAGTTGAAACAGGTAAAGAACCTTTACGTTTAAGTTTTACCAATGATGGAAAATTTTGTTTGGTCTCTAATTCCGGAGATGGAAATGTTTCAGTATTCAATGTAAAAACAAGAGAATTGGTTACTATTATTAGTATTCCAGGGAAAAAAAATATTGTAGAAAAACTAATTTACAAAACCCCTAGGCCAGTTGGGATATTAATGCACCCTAATGGGTTATATGCTTTTGTATCTAATTTAACGGCCGATAGGGTAGAAGTGATTGATATGAAAAAATTTGCAATTGTTAGCAGTATTGAAGTTGGGGAAATGCCTGATGGATTAGCAATGATTAATTAAAAAGTAAAAAATGAATTTATATAAACTTATAGTTATATTAAATATGCCAACCAAAAATAATTATTTATGAAAGGAATCATACTAGCAGGAGGATCTGGAACCAGATTATATCCAATAACAAAGGGAACCTCGAAACAGCTTCTTCCTATTGGAGATAAGCCGATGATATATTACCCTTTATCAGTTTTAATGTTGGCAGGAATAAAAGAGGTCTTGATTATTTCCACTCCAATAGACTTACCAAGGTTTGAACAGTTGTTGGGTGATGGAAGTGATATTGGAATGCAGTTTTCGTATAAAGAACAACCTTCACCAGATGGATTAGCACAAGCCTTTATTATAGGAGAAGAATTTATTGGAAATGATGATGTTTGTTTAATTTTGGGAGATAATATTTTTTATGGATACGGATTTTCAGAAATTTTGGCTAATGCTGTTAAAACAGTTGAAAACAGTAAAAAGGCCACCGTTTTTGGTTATCATGTAAAAGATCCTGAGCGCTATGGCGTTGTGGAGTTTGATAAACAAGGAAATGCTTTAAGTATAGAAGAAAAACCAGAAAAACCTAAAAGTAATTTTGCTGTTGTTGGTTTGTATTTTTATCCTAATAGTGTTGTTGAAATAGCAAAAAATGTAAAACCAAGTCATCGTGGTGAATTAGAAATTACTAGTGTAAATCAAGAATACCTAGAACAAGAGAACTTAAAAGTAGAATTAATGGGTAGAGGGTATGCATGGTTGGATACTGGAACTCATGAAAGTCTATTAGAAGCATCAAATTATATACAAACAATAGAGCATAGACAAGGATTAAAAGTTGCATGTATAGAAGAAATAGCATTTGATAAGGGGTATATTTCTAAAGAGGAGTTGTTAGAATTGGCAGAGCCATTAAAGAAGAATGGTTATGGACAATATTTAATTAGCAGAGCGAAAGAATAAAATATTATGGAATTTATAAGAACAGAAATACCAGATGTAATTATTTGTGAACCTAAAGTATTTGGAGATGATAGGGGTTATTTTGTAGAAACCTTTAGACAAGACAAGTTAGAGGATTTTGTTGGATATAAAATAGGTTTTTGTCAAGATAATGAATCTAAATCTTCTTATGGTGTGTTAAGAGGGTTGCACTATCAGTTAGCTCCTTTTGCTCAAACTAAATTAGTTAGAGTAATTGAAGGAACAGTTTTAGATGTAGCTGTTGATATAAGAAATGGGTCAAAAACATTTGGTAAACATGTTACGGTAGAATTAACAGGAGAAAATAAAAAACAAGTGTTGATACCCAGAGGCTTTGCACATGGGTTTGTTGTTTTAAGTGAAGTTGCAACGTTTGCATATAAAGTAGATAACTACTATAGTCCTGAATGTGACAGAGGAATTGCTTTTAATGATGCATCTCTTAATATAGATTGGAAATTACCAATGGAAAAAATGAAGTTGTCAGATAAGGATACTAAACAACCTTTATTTAAAGACGCAGAATATTTTGAAAATTTAGTTTCGCTGTATGAATAATATTCTAATAACAGGTTCTAATGGTCAGTTAGGTTCAGAACTTAAAGAGTTCGCCAAATCTAATTCTGCGTACAATTTTCATTTTTTTGGAAGAGAAGCGTTAGATATAACCAATCATGCTGCTGTGGAGAACTTTGTAAAAGAAGCTGATATTTCAATTATTATTAATTGCGCAGCACATACGGCTGTAGATAAGGCAGAGAGCGACATTGAAATGGCAACAAAATTAAACCATTTTGCTGTAGAGAACTTTGCCAAAATAGCAAAAGATAACAAGGTAAAATTAATTCATATTTCAACAGATTATGTTTTTGATGGTACTAACCATATGCCTTATGTTGAAAGTGACAATACTAATCCTCAAGGTGTATATGGTAGGACCAAGCTAGCGGGAGAACAAGCCATACAAAGGTTGAATCCGAAAAACTCAATTATTATTCGTACTTCTTGGGTGTATTCAAGTTTTGGTAATAATTTTGTTAAAACCATGATTCGTTTGGCCAATGAAAGAAACGAATTAGGAGTAATTGTAGACCAAATAGGAACACCAACATATGCGAAAAATTTAGCACAAGGCATTTTAGAAATCATTCCTAAATTAGAAAATGAGAATGTAGAGGTTTATCATTTTTCAAATATGGGTGCATGTAGTTGGTATGATTTTGCAAAAACAATATTTAATTTAAAAGAGATAGATATAAAGGTAAATGCAATTGAAACATCACAATACCCAACAGCAGCAAAAAGACCTTTTTATAGTGTATTAAATAAAAACAAAATAAAAGATAAATTTCAGATTGAAATTCCGTATTGGAAAGATGCTCTGAAAGATTGTTTGAAAAAATTATAAAAACATAACCTGAGTTTAATAAAGGGTTTATACTTAACCAAAAATAATAACGATGAAGAAAAACATTTTAGTAACTGGAGGAGCAGGATTTATAGGTTCACATTTAGTGCGTCTTTTAGTTAATAAATATCCAGAATATAATATTTTAAATATGGACTTATTAACTTATGCTGGAAACTTAGCTAATTTAAAAGATGTAGAAGACAAGCCCAATTACACTTTTTTAAAATGTGATATTTGCGATTTTGAAAAGGTTAAAAACGTTTTTGCTTCTTATAATATAGATAATGTAATTCATTTGGCAGCTGAATCTCATGTAGATCGTTCAATTAAAGACCCTTTTTCATTTGCTCAAACAAATGTAATGGGCACTTTAAGTTTATTGCAAGCTGCTAAGTTAACTTGGGATGGTGATTTTGAAGGAAAATTATTTTACCATGTTTCTACAGATGAGGTTTATGGTTCATTAGGAGAGGAAGGCTTTTTTTTAGAAACTACACCATATGATCCTCATTCTCCATATTCAGCATCAAAAGCCTCATCAGATCATTTTGTAAGAGCATTTCATGATACTTATGGTTTGCCAACTGTTATTTCTAATTGTTCTAATAACTATGGATCATATCAGTTTCCGGAAAAACTAATTCCATTATTTATCAATAATATATGTTTAAATAAACCTCTTCCTGTCTATGGTAAAGGAGAAAATGTTCGCGATTGGTTATACGTAAATGATCATGCCAGAGCTATTGATGTTATTTTTTCTAAAGGCAAGTTGGGAGAAACTTATAATATAGGTGGTTTTAATGAATGGAAAAATATAGACTTAGTGAAAGTGTTAATTGAAACTACAGACCGCTTATTAGGAAGACCAAAAGGCACTTCAGATAAGTTAATTACTTATGTAACAGATAGGGCAGGTCATGATATGCGTTATGCAATAGATGCCACCAAATTAAAGAATGATTTAGGATGGGAACCTTCATTACAATTTGAAGAAGGAATTGAAAAAACTGTAAAATGGTACTTAGAAAATAAAGAATGGATGGAGAATATTACTTCTGGTGCTTATGAAAAGTATTATTCTGAGATGTACAGCGTTTAAAGTAAAATCACATTATTGTTAAGGCTAGTTTATGCCTTATAGCGAATGATTTTGGCTATAAAATAATTCTTTTTCAATTAATTAAATAAATGAAAAAACTTAAAGTTCTAGCTTTATTAATAGGTTTACTATTAATTATTCTACTAACAATTTTCATAAAGGCTAGAACTACTTCTTACAATATTAAAACGGAAGGCAAGTTGTTTATTGTAAACAAACTAAGTAGTAATGTTACAGTTTTTGATTTATTTAAAGGAAAACAAATAGCCAAATTACCAATTGCCGTAGAACCGCATGAGGTAACTTTAACATTCAACAAAGATAAAGTTGTTGTTACAGACTATGGAGCACCAGATGAAATTGGTAAAAGTTTAACTGTTATTAGCAGTTTGACTAATGAAATTGAAGGGCAAATTGAAGTTGGTGAAAGCCTAAAACCACATGGAATTGTGGCTATTCCTAATTCTAATGATGTTGCAGTGGTAACAGATATTGGTAATGACCTTCTGGTTATTGATACTGCAACAGGAGAGATTAAAAAAAAGATACCAACAACTCAAATCTTTAGTCATCTTTTGGTATATCATCCTAATAAACCATTAGCCTATGTTTCAAATATGAGCTCTGGTTCTATAAGTATAATTGATGTTAATTTAGAAAAAGTTATAAAGGTAATTCCCTGTGGTAAGGGAACCGAAGGTTTAGATATAACTCCAGATGGGTTGGAAGTTTGGGTCACTAATAATAAAGACCAAACTATATCTGTAATAAACACTTTAACAAATGAAATAGTTACAACTTTGAAAACAGGAGAAGAACCTGCAAGGTTGAAATTTTCAATTGATGGAAAATATTGCCTGGTTTCAAATTCTACCTCAGGTACCATATCGGTTTTTAATACTGCTTCTAGAACACTTTTAAAAACAATCTATATTCCTGGAAAAAAGAGTTTTATTGAAAGAATTCTTTATCATACACCTCGGCCTGTTTGTATAATAATGCATCCAAATGGTAAGTACGCTTTTATAGCTAATTCAAACGCAGACAAGGTGGAGGTAATTGATATGAAAACATTTGAGATTGTAAGTTCAATAAAAACGGAAAGAATACCCGACGGCTTAACAATAGTTAGGTAGTTTTTCTTACATATAAATCAGTTAAACTGTTTTAAGTACTTTTAAAACGGTTTATCTATTGAAAATTACCGTTCATCTATACAACATACTCAACCAACTTATAATTTAATATAGTTTTAAATGTAGTTAGTAATTTAGTCTAATAACTTTAAAACTATTGCTATGAAATCTAATAGAGATGTAAGAAGACAAAACCAAAATATTGCTTTAGAGATAAAAGGGTATTTATCAAATTTAGAGTTTGACTTTGTGGATAATGATCTATTAGAAGACATAAAAGATTTTTTTAAGGATAAGCATGCAAAAAGTAATGTTTTAGATTCTGAGTCTAGCATAGATAGTGAAGAAATTGATGATGAAGATGACGTTAGTCATGAGGCACAAGTTGCATTTTTAATTGAACATGGTATAGAAATAAAGAATAATATTCAAGATTTAAGAAGTGAATACTTAATAAATAACTTTAAGAGAGTTGAGTTTTATGGAGTAGATTATTATTTAAGAATAAAAGACTACGGAACTGAACAAAAAGTTTATAACTTCTTAATTGATAATCATATCGTGAGTGTTGCTGCTTAATTGTATTATTTAATATGATTTTTGGTTTTTCCTGTTTGCTATTAAATTGTAATATCTCTTTATTTAATGGTAAGCAGGATTTTTTTTAAAAAGATCAAATTTTAATAGATAATTTTAAAATTTAGCCGTAAATTTAAGTGATCTTCTTCTAGATAGATAAGCTTCTATTCTATTTTCAATCTATTTCATTAAAAATTTTCCCTCAAAATTATGGCTCCTTTTAATCCCTCTTCTAATCAAGGTAGAAACATTAATTATAATATTTCAAAGAAAGAATTATATAATGAAACAAATAAGAACAACTTAAAAATTCTTGAAACAGAATCTGGTTATCATTATGAATTGAAAATACCAGGATATATAAAAGAAGATTTTAGATTCTATATAAGTAGGAATCAACTAGTAATCACAACCGAAAAAATAAAAACCTTTATCAAGTCATTAGGGAATAAGGTAAGCAAGAATAAACACTCCTATTGCTATCCGTCTGCTTATTTTAAAATGAAAATACCCTTGCCAAAAAAACTAATTAAAAAGGAGATTTTTGTCAATTATAAAAATGAAGTGTTATCTTTTGATTTATTAAAACAATAACAAATTAACCACCTATTGTAATCATACTCCGGTTTTTGCTATGTAGATCGGGTTTTTGGAGCTTTTTTAAAGTATCCATTCCTCCTCGTGTTTTGTGTTTCGCATGAACGGCATTTGCTATGACAGGTTCTATTGAATCGCCATTTCTTAGGGTTGTCAATAAATCGGATTCAGAAGAAGAGAATAAACAATTTTTTATTTGCCCATTGGCTGTTAATCGCAATCTGTTACATGAATCGCAAAAGGGATTAGTAACAGAACTTATGATGGCAAAACTTCCTTTGTAACCTTTTATTTTATAGTTCTTGGCTGTATCGTTTGGGGCATCTTGTAAACGTTCAATCGTGTCCGCTTGGAAGTGTTGGTTAACTTTTTCCATGATTTCCTTATAAGAAACCATTTTACTCAAATCCCACTTATTGCCATCAAAAGGCATAAATTCTATAAAGCGTATAGAGACTGGTAGATTTTTGGTGAGTTCAATAAAATCTATGATTTCATCTTCGTTGAATTCTTTCATCAAAACTGCATTTACTTTAACAGTAAACCCTTCTTTAACAAGAAGCAAGATATTGTTGTAGACTTTTTCAAATTGATTTCTACGGGTAATATGAGTGAACTTATTTTTATCAAGGGAGTCTAAGCTTACATTGATTTTTTTTATACCATTGGCTTTTAACACATCAATAAACCTGTCTATAATAACCGCATTTGAGGTGATTGATAACTCAACAGGTAATGAAGCCAATTTTTCAAGTACCACAGGAATGTCTTTTCTAACAAAGGGTTCGCCGCCTGTTAATCTTATTTTTGTAACCCCGTTATCAACAAAAGTTTTGGCAATCTCATAAACCTCCTCATAGGTCATTAAATGACTTTTAGGAGATAATTGGACACCTTCTTCGGGCATACAATAAGAACACCTTAAATTACATCTTTCAGTAAGAGAAATGCGTAGATAGGTGTGTTCTCTACCAAATTTGTCTTGTAATATGTTGGTTGTTTTTATCATTAATCGTGTCTAGCTCCTTTTAAAATTCTAAATACATGTAATACCGAAGGGAAAATGGCATCCATAGATTCCTTAGCACCATTTGTAGAACCTGGTAAGGCCAATACTAAAGTGTTTTCTATTGTTCCAGCAACACTTCTGGATAACATAGAAAATGGTGTTCTGTCTTGTCCATAGTTTCTAATGGCTTCCTCTATTCCTGGAATACGTCGGTCTATTATTGGAATTAAAGCTTCTGGTGTCACATCTCTACCTGAAAGCCCTGTGCCCCCGGTATAAATTACCATATCAATACCCTGTTCCTGATAGGTTTTAACCTTATTTTGAATAGCATCAGTTTCATCCGGAATGATAACATATTCTGCTATAGAAACATCGCAGGATTTTAGTTTTTCAATAATAGCTTTACCAGCTTTATCTTCTTTATGTCCAGCCGAAATAGTATCAGAACAAACAACCACAGCGACCTTTAAATCTTTCCTGAAATTATCTTTAAAATCTGATTTACCTCCTTTTTTATTCAACAGTTTAATGGCATGAATTTCAATGCCTTTATCAATAGGCTTTAGCATGTCGTACATATTAAGGGCAACCACACTTGCGCCATGCATAGCTTCTACTTCAACCCCTGTTTTATAAATGGTTTTTACGGTGAACAATACGGTGATTTCAAGTCCGTTGATTTCATATTCAACCCCTGTGAATTCGATAGGTAAGGGATGACAATCTGGCAAAATATCAGGAGTGCGTTTAACCCCTAATAACCCAGCGGCCTTACTCATGGCAAAGACATTACCCTTTGGAACAGTATCATTTTTAATGGCTTCTATAGTTTCGGGTTTACTTACGGATACTATAGCTTGTGCCACAGCGGTTCGTAACGTTGTATTTTTATGTGTGATATCAACCATGACTAACTATTAACTTTCCATTGATGAGTTTCATCTTCAAAAATTTCTTTACCAAAAACAGGAACATCGGCTTTAATGGCCTCAACTATATATTCCAGAGCTTTAAAAACCACTTTACGCCGCGGTGAAGACACGAAAACAAACAGGCATATTTCTCCATTTTTTACGGTTCCTAAACTGTGGTAAATATGCATACAGGTAAGGTCGAATTTTTCAAAAGCGGCCTCTCTGATATCATGGAATTTCTGATTCGCCATATCTTCATATGCTGTATATTCAATGGCTGAAACTATTTTTCCATCAATTTCATCGGCTCTTACTTGACCAAGGAAAATGTTATGAGCACCAATACTAGTTTTGGTTTGGTGTTTATATATAGAATTGCCTATAAAATCTGAGGAAATGGCCCCTTCTCTAAATACGTTTTTTGGTTTTTTATCTGACATTGGTCTTTTCTTTAAATTGTTCTTTTAAATAGTTTTTTATTTCTAAAGCACCTTCCACAATGCTGTAACAGTTTGTGATGCCTTGTTCCTTTAAATAGGCTACGGCTCTTTTACTTCGCGTTCCCGATTGACAGAAAAAGTACTTTTCTTTATCATTATTCAATTGCTCCAGTTTGTTTTGTATTGAACTGAGAGGAATAGATTCAATAGACAATTCATCCACTTTTGGTTGTTCATGGGTTTCACGTACATCAATAAGCAGAATATTATCTTTGTAAATTATGTTTTGGATTGAGACAAGTTTGTTGGTCTCACAATTAATATTGAGTGCTCTATCACGAAAAGTAGATTGTTGAATTAATACCTCGTTTATAACAGTATCATTCCTGTTAATTCTTAAAGTAGTTGATTGGTTTGATAAGGAATTATAGCATAACAATTTACCTGATAATACATCCCCAATTCCCAAAATAAGCTTGATAACTTCGTTGGCTTGCATACTTCCAATAATACCAGGTAACACTCCCATAACGCCAATTTCAGAGCAGTTTGGAACCGTATCTTTTTGAGGTGAGATAGGGAACAGGCATCTATAACTCGGTCCGTTGTTATAATTGAAGACCGAAACTTGACCTTCAAATTTATATATAGCTCCAAAGACCAATGGTTTATTACTGATGATGCAGGCATCATTTACCAAATAGCGCGTTTCAAAATTATCTGACCCATCCACAACAATGTCATACTGATTGAATAACTCAAGAGCATTTTGATAGGTAAGAGCTTCTGGGTAAGCTATAATTTCAATATCTGAGTTTAAATCTTCCAATCTGGTTTTAGCAGCTTGAGCTTTATTTTTACCTAAAGAGGATGCTCCAAAAAGCACTTGGCGTTGTAGATTAGATAGTTCAACTTTATCAAAATCAATAATTCCAATAGTACCAACCCCAGCAGCAGTTAGGTATTGCAATATTGGGCAACCCAAACCACCCGCTCCAATAACCAATACTTTGGCTTTGGAAAGCTTGTCTTGACCCTCTGGACCAATTTCTGATAAAATGATATGTCTGTTATACCTGTTCATTATTTATCCCCCAGCAAATGGCGGTAATAAAGCTATTTCTAATCCCGTTAATTCAGTTTCTGGTAATACTAATTCTTGATTTTGTGCTATTTGAAAATCCTTGTTGTCTAACTGGTCATATTTAGAATTGAGAACTTCCAATAAATCTGAGACCTGACTACCAGAAACTTCTATAATCTCCTCCTGGGTATTTGTTACTTCAACTATTTGTCCAAAATATTTAACCGTTATATACACTTTCAATAGTTTTAAGTTCTTCTTTTGTATTTACGTTCATGGTCGTGTCTTGCTCTTCAGCAGTAAGTACCACGTTTTTCGTTTTCATGGTATTAATAACTCGTCGCAAACGCCGTTCATCATTGTGTAATGCTTCTAAAAATCTTGGTGCGCATTGTTTCTTATACAGCGCAATTAAGGGCATGGTTTTTCCATTGCTTTCAATTTGTATGATTTCTGAATCATCATCTGTATTGTCAATCAACTTCTTTAAGATGCTTGTTTTTATTAATGGGATATCGCAGCTTAGAATTAAGTTATTTTCGGTTTCAGAAGCATTTAATCCTGAGTATATACCAGCTACAGGACCAGCTCCTTTTATTTTGTCTTCAATCCTTTTGTATCCAAAAAAATCATAATCTGCATTATCCGAAACAATCAAAATATCATTAACTAAAGACTTCAATGCTTTGATGCTATACTCAACAAAACTCTTATGTTTAAGTTTAATAAAACCTTTATCAGAGCCCATTCTTGAACTTTTGCCCCCAGCTAGAATAATGCCTGTTATATCTTTTTTGTTAATCATATTAAGTAAACATCAATTTTGCACATGCTATTACTAAAACAAAAGCTAGTATATATCTTAGTTTCTGATTATTTATTATTTTACTACCATAATAACCGCCTAAAATACCACCAACAAGTGCTATGGCTACCAGTATAAAAGACTCTTTTTCAAGTTTAACACCTATACTGAATTGTCCAATCAACGCAGATGCTGAATTCACCCAAATAAACAAGGCTGAAACAGCAGCAGCTTCTTTCATTTTACCCCAATGAAATAATAATATTAGGGGAGTTAATATGATGCCTCCTCCTATGCCTATTAATCCTGAAAAGAAACCAATCAGTCCTCCAACTAAAAGACCTTGCCATAATTTGATTTGTTTAATTGTGCCATTTTCTTTTCCAAAGACATTCAGCATTTTAAGAATAGCGAAGATTAATAAAATAGCTAGTATTTTTTTATATAAAGTAGCGTCAATGTCAAATCTCCCTCCAATTAAAGAGAAGGGGACAGAGGTTATAGCAAAAGTTAAGAATAATTTACTGTTAAAAAATCCTTCTTTATAATAGTAATAAAACGAAATGCCAGCTACAAACAAATTAAGCAATAGGGCAGTGGGTTTCATGGTTTCAATAGCAAACGAAAACAATGCCATTAAAGCTAAATACCCACTTGCACCTCCGTGTCCCACGCTAGAGTATAAAAAGGATACAATAGGAAGTATCAGTAAAAAATAATATATGTTCTCAGTTTGCAGCATTTATAAGCATTCAATTTTTTGTAATTGGTCATCTAAAAAGGCCCAACAGTTTTTGTTGATTTCATCAAAAGCGTTAATCAAAGATTGACCATATTCTGTCAATTCTGCACCACCACCACCTTTACCGCCTATACTATTTATGGTAACAGGTTTTTTGGCAGATTTATTTACTGAGTCCAATAACTGCCATGCCTTTTTATAGGATATTTTTAGTGATTTGGCTGCTTTAGATAAGGAGCCTGTTTCATGTATAGCCTTTAATAAATGTACACGACCTTCACCCAGAAGTACATTGTTTTCTGATTCTATCCAAATTCTGCTTTTAATTTTATAACCCATAGCTTCCGTTTTAAACAGGTAATAAAATGGTTTCAATATTATCACCAATGTTGACCTGAGAAACATCGGCTGGAACAAAAACCAATGCATTTGATAGTGCAAAGGTCTGTAACATTGATGAGTTCTGTCCTTCTAAAAGCTCTACTTCACCATTATTATAAACGGCCTTTAAAAATTGAGGTCTATCACCTCTTTTTGTGAAATTTGAAAGGGATTTACCTTGAACTCTAGGTAATTCTACATCAGTTCTATCCATCATTTGCTGCAAGGCGATATAAACGTAAACATAAAAGCATGTTAATGCCGCCGCAGGATTTCCGGGTAATGCAAAAATGGAAGTATTCACTTTTTTCCCAAAGAATAAAGGTTTTCCGGGTTTTTGCTTCACTTTATAAAAAACCTCTTCAACTTGTAATTCGTTTAGAGCTTTACCAACATAGTCATAGTCTCCAACCGATATTCCTCCGGTGATAAGCACTAAATCATTGTTTTCAATAACCGATTTGAGCAAATCAACAGTTTTTCCATAATCATCGGCAACCTTGTGAAGAGAAACATCATAGAATTTCAAACTATATAATACACTTTGTAGCATTTTAGAATTACTTTCATAAATCTGTCCATACTTTAATTCTTTTCCAGGTTCTATAAGTTCATTACCTGTAGTAACTATAGCAATGGTTGGTTTTTTGAAAACCGATACTTCCGTTATTCCGAGGGAAGTGAGATATCCTATTCCAGCAGGGGTTAGTTTTGTGCCTTTTTTTAGCGCAATATTACCTTGTTTAACTTGTTCCCCTAAAGGACGAATATTTTGCTCTAAATTGATTTGATGTTCAATAGTAATAGCATTGTCATTGGCAATGACTTTTTCTTGCATCATGACGGCATTGGCTGTATCTGGAACAGCTGCCCCAGTAAATATTCTAATGGCTTCGCCTTCTTTTAAAACTGGTTGATGACCATCTCCAGCCTTAACCTCATCAATTAATAAATAGTTTAAATCACCATGTAAATTCAAGGCATATCCATCCATGGCTGATTGCCTGAATGGAGGCATATTAATAGGGGAAATTACATCTCTTGAGATATAATAACCATTGGCCTTTTCAACAGCTTTAATCGTTTCTTTAAATAAAGCTGTTGCATTGTTTTTTACAGACGAAATAGCTTCTTGAATGGTAATCATTTGTGTTTTCGTTATATCCATGCAAATATAACGATAAACTTTAATATTTGAAGTTGGGATTTATATATTGCACATTTGACAATTTAGGCATTACTATTTTTTTAGTATCTAAAAAAAGAAGAGACTAAATTGTCAGCTTCCTAAAAATACACTCACTTACTTTAAAACTAAGTATTATTACGTATATTTGTTTTGAATCAAGATAATTATGCTTAAAGTAGCTCCGTTTTCAAATATTAAAATCGCTAATTCTTCTAAAGGAGAAAGTGATATTAATGGGAGTGGAAATAGTTTGATCCATAAATATGCAGATGTCCTTTTTAATTCTGATGCACCTCAAGGAAATACTCTTTTGAGATGTAAAAAAGGACAACAATTTGTTATTGAAGGAGCTCCAGTAAATGGTCTTTTCTTTATTAAGAGCGGAACAGTTAAGGTATTTAGAACTGGAATAAATGGACGTGAGCAAATAGTACGATTTGCCAAAGAAGGTGAGATTGTTGGGCATAGAGGTTTCGGAACACAAGAGTATTATTCTATAGGAGCTATTGCGCTTCAAGACATAGAATTATACTATTTCTCTAAAGAGTTTTTGCAGGGTGTATTAATTAGTAACCCAGAGTTTACTTATGATATGATGCTTTTTTATGCTAATGAACTTAATAGAAGTGAAAACAAAGTAAAGTCAATTTCTCAAATGACTGTTAGGGAGCGTGTGGTTGATACCTTGTTATATATAAACCGTAAATTCGGAAGTGTTAAAGGTTTTTTAAATTTACCTTTAAGTCGTAAAGAATATGCTGATTATGCTGGAACTTCAGAAGAACAAGTTATTAGAGTTTTTTCTGCATTAAAGAAAGAAAACCTAATTATTGCCAGTGGAAAAAAAATAGGTATAACCAATATTGATCTTCTTAAAAAAGAAATTAGCGAACACAACTTCTTTTTAGATAGCTAATAAAATTTCACATTTTTCATTTTAAAACATGTAGTAAAGTCAGTTTTTTGCCTGTTTAGTAACAGTTAAAATCAAGACGAAAAAAGATGTTTTATTGTGGTTATTTCCATATTAAAATTAAAGGAGTCCTATTAGATTTGCTTAATAAAAATAAGTATTAATACTTAAGTTTTGTGTTAATACGTATTACTATTTTAAAGTCTAAATTATGGAGCAAAAAACAATTACACTAGTACAAGACTCGTTTGAAAAGGTAAAGCCAATAGCCTCAACTGCGGCTGAAATATTTTACTCTAAACTTTTTGAATTAGACCCTAAATTAAAACCATTATTCCCTAATAGCGAAGATGCTATGAAAGTTCAAGGAAACAAGTTAATGTCAATGTTAGCTTCGGCGGTTGCAGGATTAAGCAATTTAGAGGCATTAATTCCAATTTTACAGGATTTGGGAAAACGGCATGTAGAGTATAAGGTTGAAGCTTTTCATTATAATACTGTTGGAGAGGCCTTATTGGGAACTTTGGAAGCAGGCCTAGGAGATGATTTCACACCAGAGGTAAAGGGCGCATGGGCTAGTGTTTATACTACAATGGCTGATGTTATGATTAAAGCTTCCTATTAATTAATTAATTAATTAACAAATAAAAAAGAAAATATGAGACGCATTCAAAAATTACAATTATTAGGTTTAATAACAATTGGAACTCTTTTAAATTCATGTGGCGGAGTACCAGAAGAAAAGTCGGAATTGGCAGGAGAAGCTAAGGCATTTTCAGTAGAAGAAGTTTTGGAAATGGTGGCTAAAGAAAATGACGTAACAAGAACCCTTTACACAAAAGCTATAGTAGGTAAAGGAAAAGCTCAAGGAATGAAGTTTGATGAGGATTGGAGAAAAGATGATGTTGAAGCAGGGCCTCTTCCAGCATTATTTTTACGAGGAGTAGCAACAAGTATAAGGAAAAGCCCAGTACCATTAGGTTTATATTTAGGCTCTGATTTCCCTGTTAATGCTGCTAATAAATTTGAAGGAAAACAAGCAGATTTATTTGAGCAAATAAAGAAAGATCAAGAACCACAATTCTTTTATGATGAAGAACAAAAATTGCACACAGCAATGTTTGCTGATTTAGCAAGTGCAGGTGCCTGTGTTTCATGCCATAATGATCACCCTCAAACAGCTAAATCAGATTGGAAACTTGGAGATGTAATGGGGGCAACAACATGGCAATATCCTAAAGACTCTTTAACTTATAAAGAAACAGTAGCTGTTTTAAATTCTTATGCTAAAGGAACCGTAGATATTTATATGGAGTATTTAGATGAAATAGATGCATTTAAAGAAAGTGAAAAACCTGAGATAGGGGATAAATGGCCAGCAGAAGGGAAGTATTTACCCACTGCAGAAGTATTCTTAGATAGTGTAAGAAAATTAGCTTCATATGAAACTATGAAGCAGCTTGTAGCTGCTAAGTAGTTGCTAAGCTAATTATTGTTTAGTGTTAATATTACAATCTAGCCCATTTCATTGTCTAATAACAAATTGTTATGGGTTTGGGTTGTAATTTCTTTTAAATTTTTTATAACTAAAATATGGTTTTAAGTAATAATAAATCTTCAATTTTAGGGCTTTTATTATTTGTAGCTTTTTCTATCCAGTTTTTTTTAAAGTTAGAATGGACTTGGTTGTATGAGTTGCAACAACAAGAAATGTATAAAAGATGGTCGGGGCTATTTTTAGCTTTGGTAATTGGCTTTCAGTGGGTTCTGTCTCTTGTAAGAACAAATAGAAGACTTAGAGTTCATAATCTTGTTATGCAAAATATTCATAAATGGATTGGTGCCCTATGTCCATTGATTTTTTACATACATAGCATGGGTATGGGTTACGGTTATTTGTTATTGTTGTCTTATATCTTTTTTGTAAATACAATATTGGGTTATATCAATCTTGATGTTATAAAAAATAATAGTGATGTACTTTTTAAAGGTTGGATGATTTCTCACGTAGCAATATCATTAATTATAACTATTCTAATGCTTTTTCATGTAGTAATGGTGTTTTATTATAAATAAATATGAAGTTAGAAATAAAAGATATTATAAAGGAAACTGAAGATGCAGTTAGTGTTTCTTTTAAAAATGGAAATTTTTTTAAAAAACTAAAGTATAAACCAGGACAATTTTTAACCATAAAAGTGCCAATTGAAGGTGTAGTATATAAAAGAGCATATTCTTTTAGTAGTAACCCCTTTACAGATAAAGACTTAAAGATAACCATAAAACGTGTAGAGAAGGGTTTGGTCTCAAATTATGTACACGATTTTATTAAGGTAGGAGATAAATTAGAAGTTGATAATCCCGCAGGTAGTTTTCATATAAATCCTAATAAATCCTCTCAAAAGCAATATGTTTTATTTGCAGGAGGAAGCGGAGTAACACCTATGTTTTCTATTATTAAATCTGTTTTAACTGAAGAGAAAGCATCTAAAATACTTCTTGTTTATGCTAATCAAAATTTAGATTCTATAATCTTTCATGACGAATTAAAATCTTTAGAACAAGCATACCCGGAAAAGTTTGCTGTAGAACATATACTTTCAAAATGCGAAAATTGTAATGATAATTATCATAGTGGTTTGGTAACTCATGAGTTAATGAATACAATTTTTTCAAAACATAATTTAGCATATGATGACCATGCCTATATGATATGTGGCCCTTTTGGTTATATGGAAAAGATAAAGGAGATTCTAAAAGATAATGGTATAGGTAGAGAAAAAATAAAGCTAGAAGTTTTTAAAGCGCCAGAGGTAAAAGTATCGGGTAAAGAATTAATGAGTAATGTGATGTTAAAATATAAAGGAGAAAAACACATGCTTAAGGTTAGAGGGGACAAAACAATATTAAATCAGGCCATGTCTAATAATATTGTGATTCCTTATTCTTGCAGATCTGGTATGTGCTCTAGTTGCAAGGCTAAATGTGTTGAAGGTGAGGTTAAAATGACAGATGGTCATTTTTTAACTGATGAAGATGTTGAGAGCGGTTCAATTTTAACATGTATTACATACCCATTAACAGAAGAAGTTGTAATAGAAATATAGCTAAAAGAATATTAGGATGTTTAAAGTAAGCCCATTAAGAAAAAGACAAGTAATTGGATCTATTATTGGTCTAGTTGTAGGTAGTGTTATTTTTTATGTTTTAACTCTAGAATCTACTGAAGAATATGTTTCTATTGGTCCAATGAATACAGGGCATCAAGACTTGTCATGTTTTACATGTCATGCTGATGCTAAGGGTAATTTATTGCAACAGATACAATCAAATATCTCCCATACGATAGGAGCTAGAGAAGAAGGTGTTGATTTTGGTACGCATGATGTAACTGTTGATAATTGTTTGGAATGTCATGATAGAGCAAATGATAGACACCCCACTTATCGTTTTTCAGAGCCTAGATTTAAAAATGCTATAAAAGCTATTGATGCTACTACCTGTATTACATGTCATACAGAACATAATGATAAGGAACGTGTTTCTCTTATATCAGCTGATTACTGTATGAACTGCCATCAAGAGTTGGTAGTGGAAAACGACCCGTTGGATATATCGCATGAAGATTTAATTGCTAAAGAAAAATGGTCTACATGTATTCAATGTCATGATTTTCATGGTAACCATCGTTATGAAGTGCCTGAGCAGATGAAAGACACTATTCCTCTGTTGGATGTTAAGAAATATTTTGAAGGTGGAGCTGATCCATATGGAACAGATAAAAAGTACATAGCCCTTTCTCAAGAACAATGGCTAAAAAAATTAGAAAAAAACTAAGTAAGTACTTAATTGTAAGTAGTGAAAATTTAGAAATAAGTATTTATAATATTTAGTTAAAATATTTAAAACCAATAGGTTGATTCAAAAACCTGCCAAACGGCAGGTTTTTTTGTGGATTAAAAAGTGTTTTTATTATGGGGTTCCTCATGAGTTAAAACTTATTCTACTTATATATTTGTCAAAAAATTAAGTAATAATACTTAGAATTAATTAAAACAATAAATATGAGAACACTAATCAAAAAAGCAACCTTTATTCTACCAATAGCAGTTTTGTTATTTGCTTGTGGAGGAAAAGAAAAAAAGAAAGAAGCAGTTGAAGAGGTAGTAGCAGAAACTTCTAAAACTAAGCAACTTGAAATAGAAAAACCACAGTTAACTTTTGGTTTTATCAAATTAACAGATATGGCACCTTTGGCAATTGCTAAAGAAAAGGGATTTTTTGAAGATGAAGGATTATTTGTATCTGTTGAAGCACAATCAAACTGGAAGAATGTATTAGACCGTGTAATTGATGGACAATTAGATGGTTCTCATATGTTAGCAGGTCAGCCAATTGCTGCAGGTGCAGGTTTTGGACGTCAGGCTGAATTAGTAACTCCATTTTCAATGGATTTAAACGGTAACGGAATTACTGTTTCTAATGATGTTTGGTCTAAAATGAAACCAAATGTACCAAAAGGACCAGATGGTAAGCCTGTTCACCCTATAAAAGCAGAAGCTTTAAAGCCAGTAATTGATGAGTATAAAAATAGTGGAAAAGCATTTAAAATGGGTATGGTATTCCCTGTATCAACTCATAACTATGAAATTAGATATTGGTTAGCAGCTGCTGGAATTCACCCAGGTATGTATACAGCTGAAAATGTACAAGGACAAATTGATGCTGAAGTATTATTATCTGTAACACCTCCACCACAAATGCCAGCAACATTAGAAGCGGGAACAATTTATGGTTACTGTGTAGGAGAACCATGGAACCAACAGGCTGTATTTAAAGGTATTGGTGTACCTGTAACTACAAACTATGATATTTGGAAAAATAACCCAGAAAAAGTGTTTGTGATGACAAAGAAATTTGTTGAGCAATATCCTAACACTGCGGTTGCTGTAACAAAAGCATTAATTAGAGCTGGTAAGTGGTTAGATGAACCATCAAATAGAGCTGAAGCTGTAAAAATCTTAGCAATGTCTCAATATGTTGGAGCTCCAGAAGCTGTATTAGCAAATTCAATGACAGGAACATTTGAGTTTGAAAAAGGAGACAAGCGCGAAATGCCTGATTTCAATGTATTCTACAAATACAATGCAACTTATCCATTCTATTCAGACGGTATCTGGTTCTTAACTCAGATGAGAAGATGGGGACAAATTCCAGAGGCTAAACCAGTAGAATGGTATTCTGAAACAATAAAAGATATATACAGACCTGATATATGGAAAAAGGCAGCAGATTTATTAGTAGCTGAAGGTAATATTCCAGCAGGTGATATACCAACAACAGATGGTTATAAACCAGCCACTGCAGATTTTATTGATGGAACTACTTATGATGCCAAAGATCCAATAGGGTACATCAACAGTTTCAAAATTGGAAACAAAGATTAAGAATTAAGAAGAAAATAAAGTTATACTAAAAAGCAATAGTCATGAAGCAAAGTTTAACATTAGGAAAAGTAACAAAGTTTATGGGGTTAGGATTTTTATCTACTATAAAAGCGTTATTTACGGGTAAATTAGAGAAGGAAGATTTTAAAGATTTCTTACGTAAAGTAATTGTACCAATAGCATCAATACTCCTGTTTTTAGGAATATGGCACATGGGTGCTAAGGCACTTTACAATATTGAAGCAGATTTTAAAATCAATAAAGCGTTGGAGGAGCGAGGTCAAGAAGCAGCTGATGCTGAAGCAGCTTGTATTGCCTCTGGAGATTCTACTTGTCAGCCTAATTCTTTGCCTTCACCGGCACAAGTATGGGACTCTTATAAGTCTTTATTAAAAGATCACAGTATAATTAGTGCAGATAAAGCGGCATTTAAAGAAAAAACTGCCGCTTTAAATGCCAAAAGATTAGCGGAAGGAAAAGATGCAATTACCTACACAGGTAGGCCATCTTTCGTAGATCAAATTATTAGAAGTTTAAAAACAGTTTTTGCTGGGTTTTTATTAGCACTTTTAATTGCAGTTCCTTTAGGTATTTTTATAGGATTAAGCCCTACTTTAAAAAGTTCATTTAATTGGTTTATTCAAATATTTAAACCAGTATCTCCTGTAGTGTGGTATCTATTAGTTTTTATGATTGTTAAAACTTTATTAATAGATTCTAGCGAAGATAGTTCATTTACAATATCATTTATTAGTGTTGGTTTATGTTCTATGTGGGCAACATTGGTTAATACAGCTATGGGTGTGTCTTCTGTTGATAAAGATTATATCAACGTAGCAAAAGTATTAAAGCTTGGAACTTTTCAGAAAATATTTAAAGTAATACTACCATCATCATTGCCTTTAATTTTTACAGGTTTAAAAATTACAATATCTGTTGGGTGGATGGTATTAATTGCTATTGAATTATTAGCACAAAGTCCAGGATTAGGAACTTTTGTTTGGGAGGAATTTCAAAATGGAGCTAATGATTCTAATGCCAAAATTATTGTTGCAATGTTTGTTATAGGTATTATAGGTTTCTTATTAGACAGGTTAATGTTAACCATTCAAAATTCAGTGTCTTTTGTTAAAACAGATGCTATTTAATAATAGGTTGAATTGTATACTGGTTATTCAAAAAAGAGAATAAACAGATAAGCAAATTATAACAATTAAACACAGAAGAAAATGGCATATTTAGAATTAAAAAACATATATAAGACCTATGAGCAAGGTAATGATGCTACAGAAGTTCTTTCAAATATTAATTTAACTATTGAAGAAGGTGAATTTGTTGCCATAGTAGGGTTTACCGGAAGTGGAAAAACTACATTAGTTAACTTAATTAACGGATTATTACAGCCAACCAAAGGAGAGGTTTTGTTTAAGGGGCAACCAGTAGTTGGTACTAGCCATGAGAGAGGTGTGATTTTTCAAAACTATTCACTATTACCTTGGTTAACAGTTGAGCAAAATGTATTAATGGCGGTTAAGGAGGCATTTCCAAAACGTGAAAAGGCAGTTTGGAAACGTAAAGCAGCGCATTATATAGAAATGGTAGGTTTAACGCCGGCTATTAATAAGTTGCCAAAAGAATTATCAGGTGGTATGCGTCAGCGTGTAGCAGTAGCAAGAGCGTTGTCAATGAAACCAGATATGATTATTATGGATGAGCCTTTAGGCGCTTTAGATGCTTTAACAAGAGGAACACTTCAAGATCAGATTTTAAATATTTGGGGAAAAGATAAACGTACAGCATTATTAATAACTAATGATGTTGACGAAGGTTTGTATATGGCAGACAGAATAATTCCTTTAAGACCTGGACCCAATGCAACTTTAGGACCAGAATTTAAGATTGATATTGACAGGCCTAGAGATAAAACAGAGCTTAACGATAATCCAAATTATAAGAAAACTAGAAATGCCATTATAGAGTACTTAATGGATATTGGAGAAGAAAGAAAGTCTCAAGCTAAAGAAGAATTAGTACTTCCAGATTTGAGTCCAAAAGATTTTGTTAACCAATTTAAATAATAGCATCAAATGAGTACAATTATAACAGATACGAAAACAGCAAGTTTAGAGGAAAACGGACTTTTTCCTTCAAGTGAAGTGATGCTTGACTTAAAAAAATTAAAGAAAGTATATCCAACGCCTAAAGGAGATTATGTAGTATTAGAAGACTTAAATCTTCAAATAAAAAAAGAGGAGTTTGTTACAATTATAGGGCATTCTGGTTGTGGTAAAACAACAATGCTATCAATGATAGCAGGTTTAAATCCAATTTCTGGAGGTAATATTTCGGTTTTAGGAAAAAATATCAAAGGACCTGGACCAGATAGAGGTGTAATTTTTCAAGCACCTAGTTTAATGCCTTGGATGACATCTTTACAAAATGTTATGCTGGGTGTGAATCAAGTTTTTCCTCATGCTACAAAATCTCAGCGTACAGATATTGCTAAATATTATTTACAAAAGGTTGGTCTTGAAGATGCATTCAACAAAAAAGCATCTGATTTATCACAAGGTATGCAGCAACGTGTTGGTATAGCAAGAGCTTTTGCCATTAAGCCAAAGGTGCTATTGTTGGATGAACCATTTGGAATGTTAGATTCATTGACCAGAGGAGAGCTTCAGGATACATTAATTGATATTTGGAATAAAGAAAAAATTACCGCAGTTATGATTACGCATGATGTTGATGAAGCTATATTTTTGGCAGACAGAGTAGTGATGATGACCAGTGGTCCTAAAGCCAAAATTGGTGATGTGCTTTCCATTGATTTTGAACGACCTAGAACGCGTAAAGCAGTTTTAGAACATGATGACTATTACAAATACAGAAAGCATTTAATAGACTTTTTAGAACATTAAAATTTATATGAAATAAAGCAGTTTTAAACATGAGTTTTGTCATAAAAGAGACATTCGGGTCTTTTTATATTTGCCTCAGACATTCAACTGCGCTAATTAATAATTAAATAACTAATTCAAAAACAATAATTAAAATTAGAAAACATGAGAAAACAATATTTATTAATAACAATTTTGGCTTTAGTGGCTCAATTTGCTCAAGCTCAATTTACTCTGGAAGGAGAGTTTAGACCACGTACAGAATTATTTGGTAGTGGGCAATCTAGTACGGCGGCTGACGGTTCAGATGCATGGTTACAAACAAGTGTAAGAGCGGCTTTAATGGCTACTTACAAAGCAGAAAATTATACATACTATATGTCATTTCAGGAAGTGTTTCTACATGGTGACAGACAACAAATTGCTGCCTCAGGTAATGGCAATTTTAGAGTACAAGAAGCATGGGTAGATTTTAAACTTGATGATAAATGGAGTTTTAAATTAGGTAGACAACCTTTATCTTATGATGATCAAAGAATATTAGGTGGTTTAGGATGGGCTCAACAAGCGAGAACTCATGATGTAGGTATTATAAAACACAAATCAGGGAGTTTCTCTTTAGATGCAGGTTATGCAGTTAATACTATTGGTGGTGCAGTTTATAACAATGCTACCTTATTTACATACAGAAATTTAGGATTTGTTCATGCTCATACAGGGTCTGAAAAGTTTAATGTAAGTGCATTATTATTAAATACAACTTATCAAAATGGTGGTGATAAATCTAATTTATTTACTGGAGGTTTACATGCCAAAGCTAAATTGGGAAGCTTGGGATTAGCAAGTAACTTTTATTTACAATCTGGTAACAGAGTTGGAGAAGTAGAAGTAAAAGGGGCATTATTATATAGTTTAGATGCTACTTACAAAGTTTCTGATAAAGTTACAATATTGGCAGGTTTTGAGTCTATTGGTGGTAAAACTGATGATTCAGCTGCATTTTTCCCATTATATGGTACAAATCACAAATTTAATGGTTTGATGGATAGATTCTATGTTGGAAATCATGGAAATGCTGGAGGTCTTGTAGATATTAACTTTGGTGCTAAATTTGGTTTAGGTAAAGGATGGGGATTAACTGCTAAATTCCATACTTTTAGTGAAGAGTCACCAAATGTATCTACTTCAACAGAAAACTTAGGAAGCGAAATAGATTTAGTTATAGCTAAAGGATTTAAAGGATTTAAATTAGTTTCAGGATATTCACAGTTTTTTGAGCCAGATTTTGTTACAGGGGCTAAAGGAACGCAAAACTGGGCTTGGGCAATGATAATTGTAAAACCTAAGTTTTTAAACACTGCTAAATAATATTTAAAATATAAACCTGAATTTTTGGGTTTATCATGACTATTTTCAAATCGGAAAACCTTGCTTTATGCAGGGTTTTTTGTTTTTTATAATCTATTTACTCATCCATAATTGGGTTTCACTCATTGTCAGTTTTTGTTTTTAATTTTAGGTTATAGTTTGGTTGAAACTTAAAAATCAATACAATGGAACAACAATTTTATCTAACTATTAACAAGTCTTGTTCAGAAAATTTCAATAAATTTGATAAAACTGAAAAAGGAAGATTCTGTAATACTTGTAACAAAGAGGTTATAGATTTTAGACACATGACAACTACTGAGCTTATTAAGTTCTTTGAAGAAAACCAATTTAGTACTTGTGGAATTTTAAAAACATCTCAAATGAAAACCTATTCTCATCACTCAATTACTCAACCAAAAAGAAAGTTTAATTACTTGAAAACTTTAGGGTTTGCTATTATATCATTATTCGCATTTCAAAATGTAAGGGCTCAAGATACTGTAAAGGAACAAATTAATAAAAGTGCATCTCAAGATAACTTATTAACAGGCACAGTATTAGATCATGAAAAGGCACCACTTCCGGGTGTAAGTATTGTACTAAAGGGCACCAAAATAGGAGCCACTACTAATTTTGATGGCAAATTCACATTTCCTCAAAAATTAAAAGAAGGAGATATTCTTGTATTAAGTTATTTGGGATATTCACCTAAAAGAATAAAAATAGGAAAGGATCAAACCGTTCTTAATGTAACCATGGATGCCGAATTAATTGAATTAATGGGGGCAGTAGAAACCAATAAGCCGTATAAGTCTAAGCGGTAACTTTTTTAAAAAATACAACTTTTTTTGATGCGTAAATTTTGGCTTCTAGCAATTTTATTTCTTAGCCTCAATCATTATTCGCAATCCTCAGATTTTATGAAAATAGAATTTGAAAAGGCAGATAATATTGCTAAAAGCCTTAATAAAGAAACCTTAAAGAATTTACCAGTTTTGGTTTATCAACTTACATCTAATTTAGATACAGATGTTGAAAAGTTTAGGGCTATTTACACATGGATAAGTTTGAATATTAAGAGTGATTATCCACATCAGTTGCAGAATTTAAAAATGCGAAAAAAATTCTTGGATGATAGTATTTCTCTCAACCTATGGAATACAAAGTTTAGAGAAAAAACATTAAAAAGACTTATAAAAAATAAGAAGACAATTTGCACAGGTTATGCCTATTTACTTGAGGAATTAGCTTCTTTAGCAGGTCTTAATTGTAAGATGATTCATGGTTATGGTAGAAACGTTTCGGCTAATATAGATGAATTAAGTCAACCAAATCATTCATGGAATGCAGTTTTATTGAATAACAAATGGTATTTATCTGATCCCACTTGGTCTAGCGGATTTTTTAATGTTGATGAAGGTGTTTTTGTTCATGATTATAATTCAGGTTACTTTCTAGCAGACCCCAGTTTGTTTGTGAAAAGTCATTACCCATTAGACTCTAAATGGGTTTTGATGGATGAATTTATTCCAACTATTCAAGATTTTTTGACAGGACCATTGGTTTATGGGGATGCTTTTAAGTATTCCATTCTTCCTTTAGAACCTGAAAAAATGAAATCTGAAATTAATAAGGGCGATAAGCAAATATTTAGATTTATTGTTCCAGAAGAAGCCAAATCAAACCAAATCAGATTAGTTATAGATAGTGGTTCGCATCAAAATAAAATAGATACTTATAGTTATAACCAGGAAACTGAAATTTTAGAGTTTATGCACACCTTTTCTAATCGAGGCTTGTTTGATATTCATCTTCAGGTTAATAATACTTTTGTAGTAACCTATGCTGTTAAGGTTATAAAGCCAAAAAGCTAATAATGGAATTGTTTTACGATTAAAATACTTTTCTTACATTTAAACTGAAAACAAGTTTTATGCTAAAAAAAGTATTTGGTAGTGCCGTTTTTGGTGTTGAAGCTACCACTATAACGGTTGAAGTAAATGTAGATTCAGGTATAGGATATCATTTAGTAGGGTTGCCTGATAATGCAATAAAGGAGAGTAATTATCGTATTGCTGCAGCACTTCAGAATAACGGGTATAAAATTCCGGGAAAAAAGATAACCATTAATATGGCTCCCGCCGATTTGCGAAAAGAAGGTAGCGCTTATGATTTAACACTTGCCATAGGAATTCTTGCAGCCTCCAATCAAATTCAGGCAGAGGAGTTAGATAAATACCTAATCATGGGTGAGTTATCTCTTGATGGCAGCCTACATCCTATAAAAGGAGCTTTACCTATTGCTATTAAGGCTCGTGAAGAAGGATATAAGGGCTTCATCCTTCCAAATCAGAATGCTAAGGAAGCTGCTATAGTAAACGAATTGAAAGTTTTTGGAGTTGATAATATTAAACAGGTTATTAACTATTTTGATAAAGCAGAAGCTTTGGAGCAAACCATTATTGATACTAGAAAGGAATTTGAAAAAAACCTAGATTTTCCGGAGCATGATTTTGCAGATGTAAAGGGGCAGGAAGGTATTAAGCGTTGTATGGAAATAGCGGCAGCTGGTGGTCATAATATTATTTTAATTGGACCTCCTGGAGCTGGTAAAACTATGTTAGCTAAACGATTACCGAGTATTTTGCCACCAATGACTTTACAAGAAGCATTAGAAACTACTAAGATTCATTCTGTAGTTGGAAGAGTAAAAGAAAATACAGGACTCATGGCGCAACGCCCTTTTAGAAGCCCGCACCATACCATTTCTGATGTAGCTCTTGTGGGAGGTGGTGCGTATCCGCAACCAGGGGAAATTTCTTTATCACATAATGGTGTGTTGTTTTTAGATGAGTTGCCGGAATTCAAACGTGGTGTTTTAGAAGTTATGCGTCAACCACTGGAAGATAGAGAAGTTACTATTTCCAGAGCAAAATTTACGGTAACCTATCCATCTTCTTTTATGTTGGTGGCTAGTATGAACCCAAGTCCGAGTGGTTATTTTAATGATCCTGATGCTCCTGTAACGTCTAGCCCTGCTGAAATGCAGCGGTATTTAAGTAAGATTTCAGGACCGTTATTAGATAGAATAGACATTCATATTGAAGTAACTCCGGTGCCTTTTGAAAAGTTGTCTGATGATAGAAAAGGTGAATCATCAGTTGATATCAGAAGGCGAGTAACAGCAGCTAGAAAAATACAAAGTAAGAGGTTTGAAGACAGCAATGGTGTACATTATAATGCCCAAATGAACACCAAGCAAATAAGAAAGTTTTGTATTTTAGATGAGCAATCAAAACAACTTTTAAAGACAGCAATGGAAAGATTGAGCTTATCTGCTAGGGCTTATGATCGAATTCTTAAAGTAGCAAGAACCATAGCTGATTTGGAAGTGAGTGAAAATGTAAATGGATCACATATTAGTGAGGCTATTCAATACAGAAGTTTAGATAGAGAAGGATGGTTAGGGTAGTTAATTCAGAAATTTTAAAGTTTAATTTAAAATTAGTTATTTAAGTATGAAAAGGTTTTTGGTAGTAGTCTGTATCTTCATTTTTGGCTGTAATAATGAAAAAAAAGAAGTTTTGACTCCAGAATTAATAGAAGAAGTTTCTATAGTTGAAACACCAATTTTAAATTTAGAAAAGGCAAATAAGCTAGCAGAATTACCATTGCATTGTATGAATATGGAATACCCCAACAGGTTGTCTCAAACCTTAGGTAGTGATAATGATTTGCAACCACCAAGAACATTACATCCTGCATTTTATGGTTGTTATGATTGGCATTCATCAGTTCACGGACATTGGAGTTTGGTTAGTTTGTTAAAGCAGTTTCCTAATCTTAATAATGCGGGGAAAATAAAGCAGCGATTACTTAATAACATATCTAAAGAAAAAATTGAAGCAGAGGTAGCTTATTTTGATGGAAAACACAACAAATCTTATGAGCGTACCTATGGTTGGTCATGGCTATTAAAATTAGCTGAGGAATTACATACTTGGGATGATGGTACGGCTAGAATTTTAGAAAGCAATCTGCAGCCATTAACAGATTTAATTTGTGAAAAGTATATAGAATATTTGCCTAAGCTAAATTATGCACTTAGGGTGGGAACACATACTAATACTGCTTTTGGGTTATCCTTTGCTTATGATTATGCTGAAACTTTGAATCATGAAGCATTACAAAAAGCTATAAAGGATCGAGCTTTATTTTTCTTTAAAAATGATGAAAATTGTCCTATGAGTTGGGAACCTAGCGGTAGCGATTTCTTATCACCTTGTTTAGAAGAAGCAGCATTAATGAAGCGCTTATTGGCTCAAGATGAGTTTAAAGTGTGGTTAGATGCTTTTCTTCCACAATTGAAAGATAAAAATTATACTCTAGAAACAGGGAAAGTATCAGATAGAACGGATGGCAATTTAGTGCATTTAGATGGTGTGAATTTTTCAAGAGCATGGAATCTTTATGAAATTACTATAGGTATGCCAGAGTATAATCATTTGAAACCTATAGCTAATGAGCATATAAGTCATTCGTTTCCAAGTATTTTTGGCGATGATTATATGGGCGGACATTGGCTTGGTAGTTTTGCTATTTATGCATTGAATAATACAACTAATGATTAAAAATTGGTTTAAAAATGTTGGTCCTGGTCCTTTAGTAGCGGCTGCGTTTATTGGTCCTGGTACTGTAACCATGTGTACGCTTGCTGGGGTAGGTTTTGGCTATGCATTACTTTGGGCAATGGTACTTTCAATAGTATCTACCATGGTTCTGCAAGAAATGGCAGCTAGGTTAGGAATTATTACTCAAAAAGGTTTATCTGAAATTATTAAGGATGAAATCAAAAACCCTTTATTAAAGTCGTTGACAGTATTTTTAATTTTGGCGGCCATAGTTGTTGGTAATGCTGCTTATGAAGCAGGAAATATTTCTGGTGGTGTATTAGGTATGGAAACTATTGTGGCTAGCCCTACTTTAAACATATTAGGGCTTTCTATAAATGGTTTTAGTTTTTTAATTGGCATTATAGCTTTTGGTTTGTTATATATTGGTAATTATAAGGTCTTGGAACGTGTTTTGGTAGCTTTGGTTATTCTGATGAGTATAGCTTTTTTAATCACGGCAATTATTACTAAACCTAATATTTATGCCATTGTTAAAGGGGCTTTTATTCCTAGTTTTCCAGAAAATAGTTTATTGATTATTATTGGGCTAATTGGCACTACAGTTGTGCCATATAATTTGTTTTTACATGCCTCTTTAGTAAAGGAAAAATGGCATAAAAAAAGTGATTTAGTATTTGCAAGGAAAGATACCATTATTGCCATAGTATTAGGTGGTTTAGTATCTATGTGCATTATTGTTTCTGCAACAGCAATTCAAACTCAAAACATCTCAAATGGCGCAGATTTGGCTAAGGGGTTAGAACCTCTTTTTGGTGTTTTTTCAAAGTACTTTATGGCAATTGGGTTATTTGCTGCTGGTATAACTAGTGCTATTACAGCCCCTTTGGCAGCAGCATATGTAACTAGCGGTTGTTTAGGTTGGAAATCTGATTTAAAATCAATAAAGTTCAGAACCGTTTGGATGTTCATTTTATTATTGGGTGTTTTACTATCGTCACTAAACATAAAACCTATAGACATCATAAAGTTTGCTCAGGTTGCAAACGGGATTTTATTACCGGTAATAGCAGTAGTTTTAATTTGGATTATGAATAAAGATACTATCCTTGGTAATTACAAGAATAATTTAAAACAAAATATCTTAGGTTTTCTTATCTTAGTAATTAGTGTTTTACTTGCTTTAGCAGCACTGAATAAAGTTTTTGGGTTAAATATTTTCTAGTGGATAATTATGTTATAGATATAAATGCAGATGTTGGGGAGGGTGTAGGCAATGAACCTCAATTAATGCCTTATATATCATCATGTAATATTGCTTGTGGGGGTCATGCAGGAGATTCAACAACCATGAAGGAAATAGTTAAATTAGCCAAAATGCATAAAGTAAAAATAGGCGCACATCCTTCATTTCCAGATAAAGAGAATTTCGGACGCAAAAAAATGGATATTTCTTGTGCTGCATTATTCACTTCATTGAAACATCAAATAACAGATTTGCTTAATGTGTTATATCATGAAAACGCCACATTACATCATATTAAGCCACATGGTGCGCTTTACAATTTGGCAGCTAAGAATGAAAAAGTAGCTAATGTTGTTATAGAGGTTATTAAAAGCATGCATCGTCCAGTTCAACTATATGTACCGTATAAATCAGTTATAGCTTCATTAGCTCTAGAAAATGATATTGATATTACTTATGAAGCGTTTGCCGATAGAAATTATAACGATGATTTAAGCTTAGTATCTAGACTGGATAAAAATGCGTTAATTGACGATGCTAAAAACATGATTAAACATGTTTTAACTATGGTAAAACAAAAAAAAGTACAAACGGTTGCTGGGAATAAAATACCTATAATAGCTCAAACAATATGTTGTCACAGTGACACTCCTAATGCCATTACACTTGTAAAAAAATTACATACAGAGTTAGAAAAAGAAGCTATTAAAATTCAATAACTGGTGTATAATCTTATATATAAGCCTTACGGTGAACGCTCCATTCTGATAGAATGGCCTCAAGACATTAGTGAAAAAATATTATACTATGTGTTAAGTTTTAAGCGTAAGATAACGGAGAGTAAAATTGAGGGTTTGGCTGAGGTAAATCATGCGTATTGTTCTTTATTAATTACTTATAGAAGTTCATGGTTGGGTTTTGTGAAATCTGTGGAAGTTTTAAAAAGTCTTTATAAAACAGGAGAAATAAGTCTCAACTCAACATTTAGATTATGGAAAATCCCTGTTTGCTATGATATTAGTTTCGGAATTGATTTAGAAGGACTAGCTAATGCCAATAGCCTCACGGTAAAAAATATAATAGAGACTCATTCACAGAAAATCTATACGGTTTACTTTGTTGGGTTTTTACCAGGTTTTCTGTATTTAGGAGGTTTAGATGAAAGTTTATTTCATCCTAGAAAGGCAAATCCAAGGTTAAAAATAGAAAAGGGATCGGTGGCAATTGGTGGCAATCAAACGGGGGTTTACCCAACTGAAAGCCCGGGTGGTTGGAATATTATTGGTAATTCACCCATAAACTTTTTCAATATAAAAAATGAAGCTCCATGTTTTGCCAGTTCAGGGGATCAAATTCAATTCTATCCAATTTCAAAAAATGAACATACGGATATTAAAACATTGGTTGAAGCAGGAGTTTACCAAATAGAAAGTGAGGTGATTCATGATTAAAGTTTTAACCCCAGGTTTATATACTACAATTCAAGACCTCGGCCGCTTTGGATATCAAAGGTATGGTGTACCCTATTCTGGAGTCATGGATAGAACAGCAGCTTCATTTGCCAATGCAATTTTAGGTAATAATACAGAACTTCCAGTTTTAGAAATAACCATGATGGGACCAAAGCTACAGTTTAGTTGCCAAACTTCAATTTGTGTTTCTGGGGCAGATATATCGCCAAAATTAAACAATCAACCCATTTTCAATAATAAAGTCATTTCCATTAAATCAGGAGATATATTTTCTTTTGGCAGGTTAAATAAAGGGGTTAGAGCATATTTGGCCGTTTTAGGTGGATTTAAAACTAAAATGGTGATGCAAAGTTGCAGTATGTATCAGGGTATTACCAATCAATTTAAAATACATAAACATGATTTATTAGATATTTCTACGAAGCATAGTTTAATTAAAGGCTCCAATGCGTCCATAAAAGTGAATGATTATTATTTCAATTCAAAAGACATTGAGGTTTTTGAAGGTCCTGAATTTGATAAACTTGATGAAAGCCAAAAAAAATTTCTTTTTAGTCAAGAGTTTACTATCTCAAAAGATAATAATAGAATGGCTTATCAATTAAATGAAGTTTTAGGAAACAATTTAAAGCCCATCATAACATCACCGGTAATGCCGGGAACCATACAGTTAACGCCATCTGGTAAATTAATAATTTTAATGAGAGATTGTCAAACAACTGGAGGTTATCCAAGGGTATTACAATTAAAGGAATCTGCTATAAGTGTTTTGTCTCAGAAACACACCGGAGAGTCTATAAGGTTTTTGAAATTTTAAGCCAATTCTAAAGCAATTTCAATCATTTCTTTAAAAGTAGTTTCACGTTCTTTACTAGTGGTTCTTTCACCCGTAACCAAAGAGTCAGAAATAGTCAAAATAGTTAAAGCTTTTACTTTATGCTTAGCAGCTATGGTATATAATCCAGCCGTTTCCATTTCAACACAAAGCACTCCAAATTTTGACCATTTTTTATAGGATTCAAAATCGTCTGCATAGAACTCATCAGATGTAAAAACGTTACCAGCTTTAATATCAATGTTTTTATTTTTTGCTGCTTCTACAGCTTTTTGAAATAGCTCAAAATTAGCGGTAGGAGCGTAGTCTGCACCACCAAAGCGTAATTCATTTACACCTGAGTTAGACGAAGCTGCCATTGCCAAAACTATATCCCTCATTTTAACATGTTCCTGATAAGATCCTGCGCTGCCCACTCTGACTAAATTTTTTACTCCGTAATCGGCTATTAATTCATGCGCATAAATAGAAATTGAAGGAATCCCCATTCCTGTTCCCATTACAGATATTTTTTTGCCATTATAGGTTCCTGTATAACCTAACATACCTCTCACTTTATTAAAGCAAACGGGGTCTTTAAAAAATGTTTCGGCAATCCATTTAGCACGTAGCGGGTCTCCAGGAAGTAAAATAGTTTCGGCTATATCGCCTGCTTTTGCTTCAATATGTACGCTCATAAATTTTTAATAATTTGAATTTGAAGATGTACCTTCAATAATGGCTATACCTGAAGAGGTACCAATTCGGTCTACTCCTAAATTAATGTACTCTAAAGCGGTTTTTGTATCCTTTATACCACCCGAAGCTTTAATTTTAATACATTTTTTGCAAACACTTGCCATAAGTTTAATATCTTCTTTTGTGGCTCCATTAGTGCCAAAACCGGTTGAAGTTTTAACATAATCTGCGCCACTTTGAATAGCTAGTTCGCTAGCTTTAATTATTTCAATCTCTTCTAGGTAACAAGTTTCAAGAATTACTTTTAAAGTGTTGTTAGGTATACAAGATTTAACAGATTCAATATCCTTCCAAACAGCATCAAAATCTTTACTTTTTAAAAGTCCAATATTGATTACCATATCAATCTCATCTGCTCCATTTGCAATAGCTATTTTGGTTTCAGCTACTTTAGCTTCCGTTGTCATAGCGCCTAAAGGAAAACCAATAACACTACAAATTTTTACATCAAATCCTTTTAATTGCTCTTTAGCCAAAGCCACATAGCAACTATTAACACAGACAGAAAAAAATCTATAGCGTTTAGCCTCATCACAAAGTTTAATGATATCATCTTTTGTAGCAGTAGCTTTTAAAAGCGTGTGATCTATATATGTATTAAGGAGTTTCAAAATTATGTTAAAGTTAAGGTTTTTTAATTGAATTAAACTACTAGTTGAAATTCAAAGATGGTCTTTTTTTGCTTTTTCAATGATGATTTATATCAGTTATTGGAAATAAAAAAGCCATAAGAGTTCAATTACTCTTATAGCCTTAAATACTCTAGTCAAATTTAGTAGTTTACGCTGCTACTTTTCTGATTTTGAATTCTGACGATACACCAATTCTATCAACCCCTAAATCTAAATATTTAAAGGCAGTTTCTTCATCATCAATACCGTGAAAAGCACAAATTTTTATAGTGTTTTTTATTGTCTTTTTTATAATCTTAATAACAGTTAAGGTGACTCCGCTTTTTGAGAATCCAGTTGATGTTTTAATGTAGTCAACTTTGGCATCCATACAAATCTGGCAAGCTTTTATAATTTCGTTTTTGTTTAATTCTGATACTTCTAAGGTAACTTTTAAGGGTGTTGTACCTATAGCTAGTTTTACATCACTAATGTCTTTCAAAACTGAGACATAATTTCTGCTTTTTAACAATCCTAAGTTAATAACCATATCTATTTCTGAAGCTCCATTGGCAATTGCTGCCTGAGCTTCATGAATTTTTGAAGCTGTATCTGTTGCTCCAAAAGGAAATCCAATAACAGAGCAAATACCAATATTGTTATTGTTAAGTAATTCTTTAGTTAATGAAACATAAGAGCTGTTAACGCATACGGTTCTTAATTGTTGTTCATTGGCTAAAAGACATAAATCAATAATATCTCGTTCTGTGGTGGCTGGATTTAATTGTGTAAATTCAATGTGTTCAAAAATATTCATTCTTATAAGTAGGTTTTAAAATTCTATTTAACCTGAAATTATTAGTTAGGAAAGGAAAATAGAAGCTATTAATCATTAGGGTAAAATGTAGAGTTTGGGGCTTTACATTTAAATCGAAGTTATAAATAATAATTGTTAATATAATATTAATGGTAGTATTTTCGATGAACTACAATCAAGTTTTTTTTAACTTATTTATTTTCAAATTATTGCGTTTTTACAATTTTTTGTGATTTTTAACGGGTTTTAGAGTTGTTTTATCGGAATAAATGGTTTTGTCATTAAAATATGAATTAAAAAAAAGCAACGATCATCTTATTAAAGAATCACGTTGCTTTTCAACTAACCAACCAACTATATAGACTCTTGAATCATAAAAATGTTACAACAATCTATGAAGTATTTTAAATTTTTTCTTGAATTAACTCCCCTTGATTTCTAAATACCAACTTATCATCGAAGGCGTCAAGTAAAATGATACTGTCTGTGGTTACTTTTCCAGCCAATATTTCCTTACTCAAAGCATTTAGAACTTCTTTTTGAATAACGCGTTTAACCGGTCTAGCACCATATTCGGGGTTATATCCTTTATCTGCTAAATAAGTAACAGCTTCCTGAGTTGCATCAAACGTAATACCTTGTTGTGCTATCATTTTGGTTATAGCTTTTAGCTGTAAACCAACAATGTCAACTATATTTTCTTTTGATAAAGGCGTGAACATTATGGTGTCATCAATTCTATTTAAAAACTCTGGCCTAACATTTTGTTTCAATAATCCTAGAATTTCAACTTTAGCAGTTTCCATGGCTGTATCCATATCTTTAACCGCCTCAAACTTTTCTTGAATTATATGACTCCCCATGTTAGATGTCATAATAATTATAGTGTTCTTAAAGTCAGCAACACGTCCCTTATTATCTGTTAATCTTCCTTCATCTAAAACTTGAAGTAGAATATTAAAAGTATCGGGATGAGCCTTTTCAATTTCATCTAATAAAACTACAGAATATGGTTTACGTCTTACGGCTTCAGTAAGTTGTCCACCTTCATCATAACCAACATATCCAGGAGGAGCACCAACTAATCTGCTAACCGCATGACGTTCTTGATACTCACTCATGTCAATTCTGGTTAATGCATTTTCATCGTCAAACAAATATTCTGCTAGGGCTTTAGCCAATTCAGTTTTACCAACACCTGTAGTTCCTAGAAACAGGAATGTTCCTATGGGTTTTTGAGGGTTCTGTAAACCGGCTCTACTTCTTCTAACGGCGTCACTCACAGCAGTAATAGCTTCTTCTTGACCAACTACGCGTTTGTGTAATTCATTTTCTAATTTTAAAAGTTTTTCACGTTCACTTTGTATCATTTTTGTTACTGGAATCCCCGTCCATTTAGCCACAACTTCCGCTATATCATCATATGTTACTTCTTCTTTAATAAGAGAATTATCTTTTTGATTAGCAAGAATGGCTTGATGTGCTTCAAGGGCTTCTTGAGCTTCTTTTATTTTGCCATAACGTAATTCTGCTACTTTACCATAATCACCTTCGCGTTCTGCACGTTCTGCTTCAAGTTTATAATTTTCAATGTCTTGCTTGGTGTTTTGAATATTATCAACTACCTCTTTTTCACTTTTCCACTTTGCATTAATTTCATTCCTAGCTTCTTTTATGTTGGCTAAATCTGAACGTAATGATTTTAATTTATTTTCATCTTTCTCACGTTTAATAGCTTCAATTTCAATTTCTAATTGCATAATCTTTCTATCAAGAACATCTAACTCTTCAGGTTTAGAATTAATTTCCATACGTAGTTTAGAAGCAGCTTCATCCATTAAGTCAATTGCTTTATCTGGTAAAAATCTATTTGTTATATATCTAGTGGATAATTCAACAGCACCAATAATAGCTTCGTCTTTAATGCGAACTTTATGATGACTTTCATATTTTTCTTTAATTCCACGCAATATTGAAATAGCACTTTCAGTATCAGGTTCATCTACCATTACTTTTTGAAACCTACGTTCTAAAGCTTTGTCTTTTTCAAAGTATTTTTGATATTCATCAAGGGTTGTTGCTCCAATAGCTCTCAGCTCTCCTCTGGCAAGTGCTGGTTTTAAAATGTTGGCAGCATCCATAGCGCCTTGACCCCCACCGGCACCAACAAGGGTGTGAATTTCATCAATGAATAGTACAATATCACCTTCACTAGTGGTCACCTCTTTGATTACAGCCTTTAACCGCTCCTCAAACTCCCCCTTATATTTAGCACCAGCAATAAGTGCACCCATATCTAAAGCAAAAATTTGTTTGTCTTTAAGGTTTTCAGGAATATCTCCATCAATAATTCGGTGTGCTAATCCTTCAGCAATTGCAGTTTTACCAGTACCAGGTTCACCAACTAGAATAGGATTGTTTTTTGTTCTACGTGATAATATTTGTAGTATGCGTCTAATTTCATCATCTCTACCAATAACAGGATCTAATTTGCCGTCTTTTGCTAACTGATTCAGGTTTTTAGCATATTTGTTTAGTGAATTATAAGTGTCTTCTTGACTTTGAGAAGTTACATTTTCGCCCTTGCGTAATTCTTCTATGGCGGCATTTAAAATTTTTTCTGTAACGCCTTGGTCTTTTAACATTTGTGCTATTTTGCTTTTAGATTTAAAAACAGCAATGATTAAATGTTCAATAGACACGTAGTCGTCGCTCATCCTTTTTGCAATTACAGAGGCTTCTGTAAGGCTTTTTCCAGTTTCACGAGACAACATTAATTCACTTCCAGTTACCTTAGAAAAACTTTCTAATTGCTTATCTAAAGTTTGTTTAAGAATAGAAATATTAACGTTTAATTTCTTTAAAATAAAAGGTAATACGTTTTCATCTACCTCTAAAATACCCTTAAAGAGATGTTCGTTTTCTATTTGTTGATGACTATATCCTTGCGCAATTTGTTGAGCTTGTTGTATAGCCTCTTGAGATTTTATTGTATAATTATTAAGGTTCATAGCTTAAATTTGTTTTCTTTTCTCTTTACTTTTGTCAATAATCTTACCAATATGTTTTGTGAGACAAAATGTCTGATTAAAGCAGTGATAATGTGACTTTTAGTCAGTTTGTAAGTTTGAGATTTTACTCCGACTGAAGGTGAGCATAAGCATATAAGTAAAAAAACGCATGGGATTAATAAATAAAATATTTGGAACCACAACTGAGAAAAGGGAAGCAAAAGTTTTGCCTTGGATACCTTTGGAAAATTCAAATCAAATAAATGAAATAAAAGAAAAGTCTTTAAATAAAACACAGCTTATCTTTAAGCACTCTACACGTTGTGGTATTAGTGGAATGGTTATGAATCATTTTGTGAATGCATACCATTTAAATGAAGATGATGTTGACTTATATTTTTTAGATTTATTGAATTATAGATCGGTTTCTGATGAAGTTGGTTATAAGTTTCAAGTTATACATGAATCGCCGCAATTGCTGGTAATTAAAAATGGAGTTACTCTGGCTCATGCATCTCATGGAGCTATTAATGAATTAGACTTAACAGAATTTATTTAGATAAAGCTTTTGAATTCTAACTACCTTTTTGTTTATGGAACTTTGCTGGAAAATGTAGATAATGATATGTCTAGGTTTTTATCTTCTAATTCCATGGTAATGGGAAATGCTTATTTTCATGGGAGACTCTTTAAAATTTCCTGGTTTCCTGGTGCAGTTATAAGTGATGATTTATCTGAAAAGGTCTACGGTACCTTTATTAAGCTAAATAATGCAGAAGAGACTTTATCGGCTTTAGATTATTATGAAGGTTACCATGCAAATAATCCTAAGTCTAGCTTATTCATTAGGCAACTAATCACAATTATTGATGAAAAAGGTGCTACTTATGAGGCATGGACGTATCTTTACAACCAAAATGTAGAAGAAGAAACTCGAATTCACTCGGGAGATTTTTTAAAAGATGCAGAATCATAAATTTACCAAGACTTTTTTTCATCGGCTTAATGTAAAAATACCATTACCAACCCATTTTACCTTCCCTTTTTATTATGAACCACATGCATTAAGTATACTTGCTGCTGAAGAGTTGCAAGATTATTTAGAAACGCAGGTAGATTTTAATCATAACTTTGGATTAAACCCCATAGCACAAGGATTAGTTATTGGAAAAATGTTTGGCATTATGGTAGCGGAAAATTCTAATGGAGAATTGGGGTATTTGGCAGCATTCTCAGGGAAATTAGGTGAGAGTAATAACGTAAATGGGTTTGTGCCTACGGTTTATGATACTTTAAATCCTAATGGTTTTTATAAAAAGGGGGAGCAAGAATTAAACAGCATAAATAGAGAGATTGAAGTTTTAGAAAATTCAGAAGCATATGGGGTTGCCAAAGCAAATTTAGAGGCTTGTATAAAAAGTTATGATGTTGAGCTGAAAGCCTTAAAGCAAACTATAAAAGAAAAGAAGGCAGAACGCAATAAATTAAGAGACTCACAAGCCAATACATTATCATCTGAAGCTTATCAAAACTTATTAGAGGAACTTAAAAATCAAAGTATTTATTTTCACTTTAGGTTAAAAGATTTAAAAACAGATTGGAAAGTTAAAATAGATAAAGCTACTGCAAGTTTTGAAGAAATTCAATCCATTTTAAATTCATTAAAAGAAAAAAGAAAGATGCAATCTGCAGCATTACAAAAGCAGTTACATCAGCAATATACATTTTTAAATGCTTTAGGTGAAACTAAAGATTTACTAGATATTTTTGAAAATACTACTGTTAGAATTCCTCCGGCAGGAGCGGGGGAGTGTGCGGCACCAAAGTTGTTTCAATATGCTTATGAAAATGAGTTAAAGCCAATTGCTATGGCAGAATTTTGGTGGGGCGCTTCACCAAAATCTGAAGTGCGTAAACACAAACAGTTTTATCCATCATGTAGGAGTAAATGCGAGCCAATATTGGGTCATATGATGAAAGGACTAAAGGTAGAAAACAACCCCATTTTAGAAGTAAAAACCCATAATGACCCTTTAGAAATTTTGTATGAAGATGATTATTTATTATTGGTAAACAAGCCACATGAATTTTTATCGGTTCCTGGTAAAACCAATTTGGAGTCTGTACAAACTAAAATGAAGCAATATTTACCTAATGCTAAGGGGCCTTTGTTAGTTCATAGGTTAGATATGTCCACCTCAGGAATATTATTGGTTGCTAAGAATGAAAAAACGCATAAAAACTTACAAAAGCAGTTTATAAATAAAACTGTTAAAAAGCGCTATGTAGCAGTTTTAGATGGTGAGTTAAGCCAAAAACAGGGTGTTATAGATTTACCTCTTAGAGTCGATTTAGATAACAGGCCTCAACAATTAGTTTGTTATGAGCATGGTAAAGCGGCAAAAACTAAATATGAAATAATTGTTGTTAAGGATGGTAGAACAAGAATTCATTTTTACCCAATAACGGGTAGAACTCATCAATTAAGAGTTCATGCAGCACATAGTGAAGGTTTGAAAATGCCAATTATAGGTGATGACTTATATGGTAATAAAGGTGAACGGTTGCATTTACATGCAGAATACATAAAATTTGAGCACCCTGTAACTAAGAAGCTGGTCGAGTTTGTCTGTAAAGCACCATTTTAGTTTTTTATATAAAATTTTTTGTAAAAATTTTACACCAATCCGTTAAACCTTTATAAACTATTTTCGTCATAGTAGATGTCGGGAATGAGCCTAATTTTTAACTAAAAAAATGAAAAATAGGCATCTAACATTTATTATTGGGCTTTTTCTAATTCTGAGTTGCGAAAAGGAATCTGCAGAGTCGCAAGAAATTATTACTAATTTAGAATATTCATATTCTATTGTTGATACTGGTGTAACAAACTTATACACTAATTTAGGCATTGCAACTTCGCTTAATAGTGGAGATGATTTTTATGGTCAGGATGCTAATTATATAGGAAATATTCCATCGTATACTAATAATGGTGATGGAACAATTACAGATAATGTTACCGGTTTAATGTGGGAAAGTAATATGGGTGATAAAGTTACCTTTTCATCAGCCTTTACTAAAGCAGAAGCATCAACCATAGCGGGATATTCAGATTGGAGAGTTCCTACAATTAAAGAATTATATTCACTTATTTTATTTACGGGTCAAGTTTCTGGTGAACAGGCCATTAAAATGTTTATTGACACCAATTATTTTAATCAACCTTTGGGAGATGTAAGTATTGGAGAACGTGAGATTGATGCCCAAACATGGTCTTCAACAGAATACGTAGGCCTAACCATGAACGGAGATGAAACCGTATTTGGAGTAAATTTTGTAGATGGACGTATTAAGGGTTATCCTAAAATTAAAAAAAGCACAGGTAGTGCTAATCTTATGTATTGTAGGTTGGTTCGCGGAAATACGGCATATGGAAATAACAGTTTTGTTGATAATAATGATGGCACTGTAACTGATAATGCTACTGGATTAATGTGGCAAAAAGCCGATGATGGCACTGGACGTAATTGGAAATCTGCTTTGGACTATGCAGAAAACCTTGAGCTTGCTTCATATTCTGATTGGCGATTGCCTAATGCCAAGGAATTGCAAAGTATTGTGGATTACTCAAGGTCACCGCAAACCACTAATTCGCCAGCTATTAATTCAATTTTTGATACCACAGAAATCTCGGATCCTGATGGCAATCTTGGTCAATATCCATTTTTTTGGACAAGCACAACACATTTAGATGGTGTAAATCCGTATTCAACGGCGGCTTACATTGCGTTTGGTGAAGGTCAAGGTAAAATGAATGGTGTTTTGTTAGATCTTCACGGGGCTGGTTGCCAAAGAAGTGACCCTAAGAGTGGAGATATCAATGATTATCCTCAATATTTTGGACCTCAAGGAGATGTTAGGTATGTGTATAATTACGTGAGGTGTGTTAGAGATATAGATTAAATAGTTCTTGAAATAGATTGTAAATAAAAAACGCCCAACTTGGTTGGGCGTTTTTTATTTATCCATTAAAAGGTTGTTTAGCAATAATATCTTTTAACTTCAATTTTAGGTCTTCACCAGTATCAAAAATCATTTGTTCACTACTTGGGAAAGGAACTCTTCTATTATCTACTAAACGTCTTTCTTGTTTGTTTAGAGCGCGTTTATCTCCTCTATATCTGGCAAATACATTTTCAAATACAAAACCACTGTCAAAAGAGAATTTATCAATTAGCTGATTCGATTTTAAATCGGCATAAACTACATCAGCAATTATTTGAGCTGATTTGGTTTGTGAAAATTCATTATACCTAGCTTTCACCTTTACAATCTTATCAATTTTAATATAGTTTCCTAAACTGTCTTTTACGGCTTCACCTTTTTTGTCTTTTTTATATTCCCAACCATCAATCACTTCACGCTCTCTTATAAACTCACGTTGCTTAATATGTTCTGGTGAAATATTGATACGCTTTAATTGCAATTGCATCGTATAATCATAAGCAATACCTTCTGAAGGAGAAGCATGATATACCGTCCAAAACTGATTTAAACCATAAGTGTCAAAATTTAATAAATCGGCTTCTAAGCGTTGCGGAATAACTTGCTGGGTTTGGTTATTAATAGAAACCAACACGTAGTTTATACCTCTGGCATGCGCCTCATCTAAAAGAGCTCTAGTAGTTTCAAAATTTGGGTTTATTTGTTCTAAATAATTTAAAGTACTATAAGCTTCTCTTATGGTAGGCTTGTGGTCTGATTCTAATAAGTCAATACCTTTTACATATAAGTAATCAGAAAGTTTCACCTTAGTTTCAACTATTTCATTGCTGTAATCATTAAAGTTAAAACTAATGTGCTTGCCATTTACGAATAAGGGTAAAATGGGTTTTATGGCTTCTTGCCTATTATTTAAATCGGTATATAACTCAAAAATATCTCTATATAATTCAGGGTTATTGTCTTTTTTAAGATGTTTTATGGTGTTTAAGTCACGCTCTACCACTTTGTAGTAAGCATCTTGAAGCATAATAACATAGTCGTACTTTCGTTTTTTGTCTTTATTAGTTTTAAGCTTGTTAAGCGCAGTTCTAATAGCATGGTCATAATTACCAGTATTAACAGCTTGTTCTACTTGCTTTTTAGCACTACAAGCCACCAAGAATGTAAAAATTACAGATAAAAGTAGAAATCTTTTCATAGGTTAAAATTTTAGGTTATTTGGGGTAACCAATTCAATAGTGATGCCAAAATATTAACCATACTTGTTAAACACAAAAAAATACGATTAAATGAGTGGATAAAATACTTTTTGAGAGTTAAGTATTACGATATGGTGCAATATTCATTAATTACTGTGTTTTGCCATTCATTTTGTCTTGATGAATTACTGAATTCAAAACACTGTTTTGAATGAAAGTACATTGCGTAGCAAAATCAAAAAATCAAATCAATCTGAGAAAATTCCTGCAGACCATTCATTCTCCGAATTTCTCGCTTAAAGCTTTGCTTTGCGTCTTCATTCCTTCACTCATTATTTCTGTAGATTGATGCTTCCGATTGCATCGGAATATGGGACTAGACTATCAACTGAGTCTATGGTTCAAACTTTTTTCTTTACGTCTCAGCGCCTTTGCGAGAAATACTTATTTACTTTTTAGTGAAAACAGGCAACAATTCCGTTTTAACTTCACCAAAACCAATACGGGTACCATCATTCTCACAATATCCTCTCATAATAACCGTATCATGGTCATTAATAAATTTTCGTTCGGTACCATCTTTCATAGTAATTGGTTTTTCCCCTTTCCAGGTTAATTCCAACATAGAGCCGTAACTGTCTTCTGTAGGTCCAGAAATGGTACCGCTACCCATCATATCGCCAGAATTTACCGGACATCCATTAACCGTATGATGTGCTAATTGTTGAGACATGTTCCAGTACATATGTTTGAAATTAGATTTACTAACCACTGTTTCTTTGGCACCTTTCGGTTGTATAGAAACCTCTAAATTAATATCAAAACTCTTTTTTCCTTTATATTGAAGGTACTCTAATTGCGGTTTTATAGCTTTAGGACTTTCAACTCTATAAGGCTCTAAGGCATCAAGAGTAACTATCCATGGCGAAATAGATGATGCAAAATTCTTAGCTAAGAACGGACCCAATGGTACGTATTCCCATTTTTGAATATCTCTAGCGCTCCAATCATTTAATAATACCAATCCAAAAATATACTCTTCAGCTTCTTCAATAGGAATAGGTTCACCTAAATCATTAGCATCTGTTGTAATAAAGCCCATTTCTAATTCAAAATCAACTAATCTGCTAGGGCCAAAAACAGGTTCTGTAGCTCCATGAGGTAGTGTTTGCCCTTGTGGTCTATGAATAGGAATTCCAGACGGAATAATTGATGAGCTTCTACCATGATACCCAACAGGAATATGCAGCCAGTTTGGTAACAAGGCATTCTCAGGGTCTCTAAACATTGTACCTACATTGGTAGCATGTTCTATACTAGAATAAAAATCGGTATAATCACCAATTTCAACAGGTAATTTCATTTCAATTTCATCCAATCTAAAAAGCACAACCTCTTTATGTTTTACATTGTTTTTTAAGCGGTCATTTTCGGCATCAAAAATTTCGGCTATTCTATTTCTAACCGCGCGCCATGTTTGTCTGCCATCAGCAATAAAATCATTTAAAGTATCTTGTAGAAAAATATCATCCGTTAAGGGAATACCCTCAAAATATCCTAACTGGTGCAGGGCACCAAGATCTATTGCGGTATCACCAATACGGGACCCTATGGTTATGATGTCATCACGTGTTAAAAACACTCCAAAAGGAATGTTTTGGATAGGGAAATCTGAATGTTTATCTACATGTAACCATGACACTCTATCTGGGTTATTTGCTGATAATGGCATACTACTTACGTTGTTTTAATTATTGAATTCTATTCAAACCTACATATTTTTTTTTATTTTCTCATAAAAACCATATTAAATATAAGAAATTTAAAAACGAATAAGTTCGTTAATAAAATCGTTTAAAACTTGTTCTTAATTCTAAGTTTTTTGATGTTTAAAACTATTCTATTTCATATTTTTGCGGCATAATTAACCATAATTTAATTTTATGCAACGCGACGAACAAATTTTTGAACTTATTGAAGCTGAAAAAGAGCGTCAATTACATGGTATAGAACTTATTGCATCAGAGAACTTTGTTAGTGAACAAGTTATGGAAGCTGCGGGTTCTGTTTTAACTAACAAATATGCCGAAGGTTACCCAGGAAAAAGATATTATGGAGGTTGTGAAGTTGTTGACGAGGTAGAGCAAATCGCAATAGATAGAGCTAAAGAATTGTTCGGTGCTGCTTATGTAAACGTACAACCACACTCTGGAAGTCAGGCAAATACAGCTGTTTTTGCTGCGTGCTTAAAGCCTGGAGATAAATTTTTAGGATTCGATTTATCTCATGGTGGGCATTTAACACATGGTTCTCCTGTAAATTTTTCGGGTAAATTATATAGCCCTTCTTTTTATGGTGTAGATGAGGAAACTGGTGTTTTAAACTATGATAAAATTCAGGAGTTAGCAACCAAAGAACAACCAAAATTAATTATTGCAGGAGCTTCAGCTTATTCTCGTGATATTGATTTTAAACGTTTTAGAGAAATTGCAGATAGTGTTGGTGCAATTTTAATGGCAGATATATCTCACCCAGCAGGATTAATTGCTAAAGGTATTTTAAACGATCCTATTCCACATTGTCATATTGTAACAACTACCACTCATAAAACCTTAAGAGGACCAAGAGGAGGTATGATTATGATGGGTGAAGATTTTGATAATCCGTTTGGTTTAAAACTAAAAAGCGGAAAGCTTCGTAAAATGTCGGCTTTATTAAACTCTGCGGTATTCCCAGGAAATCAAGGTGGACCATTAGAGCATATCATTGCTGCTAAAGCTATTGCTTTTGGTGAAGCGCTTACAGATGAGTTCTTACATTACCAATTACAGGTTAAAAAGAACGCTTCTGCATTAGCACAAGCCTTAGTAGATAAAGATTATAAAATCATTTCTAATGGTACAGATAACCACTGTATGCTAATAGATTTACGTAACAAAGACGTATCTGGTAAAGAGGCAGAAGAAGCTTTAGTAAAGGCAGATATTACTGTTAACAAGAACATGGTACCGTTTGATGATAAATCACCGTTTGTAACCTCTGGTATCCGTTTAGGAGTTGCTGCAGTAACTACACGTGGCTTAAAAGAAGATGATATGGTTGCTATTGCAGATTTAGTAAATGAAGTGGTAACCAACCATGAAGATGAAGCTGTTTTAGAAGCTGTAAAAGGTAAAGTAAACGGTATGATGGCAAACAGACCTTTGTTTGTAGCCTAATGTCATTCAGAACGCGTGAAACGAAGTGAAGAATCTCTGTTTAGAGTTCTAAATATAAAAGAAAGCCTGAAATTTATTTTCAGGCTTTTTTGTTTGTGGGCGTTACCCAATTTTGTCATTCTGAGGAGTTCGTTAGAACAACGAAAGAATCTCTATGCCAAAATTGCGTCGGGTTTTCCACTATATCTTTTTAAACGTCATTGCGAAGTAAATTTCTAATTTACTGTGGCAATCTCTTAGCACCAATGAGATTACTACGTCGTACCTCCTCGTAATGCCGGTCTACTTGCTTTGGTTTAAAAAGGATGCCGCTGCAATCTCTAACGCAACTATTTGTAAGCTTAGTTCTTTAAACCGAATGTGGTTTTGTTTTGAAGAGGTTCGTTTAACGTCTCGTATAAGAATAGTAGCGGATTTTTTCGCACTTACTTTTCGGTTAAACAGAGACCTTTTCTACTATTACATGCTTTTGTTTTAGCGATTAAACCGCTATTATTTTTATACATTGTTAGGCAACGTTTTTTGCAAATTGTTCTTCGTAATACTCAAATATTTCTCCGCTGTTAAATTGTTCATTAAAGAACTTGTTAATTCCGATTCTATAAATTATGTCTTTTGAAATATTTTTTAACGAATGTCTATTTTTTAAATAATGCATTATCATTTGAACACAATAATCTGCCAATAAATGCCCATAGCAGAGTTTATTAGTTTCAATTGAATATCTTCTGCCAAAGGAATATAAAGTTGACTTCTTTAAATTTTTCTCATTCAATCGTTTTTCAATTTCATCTTTTTTTATTGAAGGAAGGTCAGTTGGGTTGCAATCCACACAAAATAAAGGACTTTTTTTACGTGGAAAAAAAGATGCTTCTTTTTTGAATAAATAACCGTCTGCATATACTGCAACTTTTAAATTTTTAAGAAACGAATTGAAGTTGTTTTCAATGTCAGAATGTTGGATTTCAATTGCTGTTAATTCTTCAATTACACTTTTAACTACAGAAGAATTCCAAATGTCATTTTCCCAACTATAACCGTGAGTGTAATAAATATTTGGATGTGACAATTGTTTTTGTAGCACTTCGTCAAATTCATTATCCATAGCCACTAAAACTGTACTAATTTGCCCATCAATTATATCCAATGCGATATCCTTTATAGTTGATTTTGAGCCAACGGATTTGAACTTAAGTTTTTTACCAGCAACAAAATTGTCGAATATTTTTGACCAAAAAATTATGTCTTCTGTTTCGTGATTGTAACTACCACTATAAACTTGTGTTTTGTTAAATTGTGATTTACCACCTTCTACAAATACAACTATATCCACTTTATGAAACAAGTGTTGGTTGTTTAAACCACTTGTTGTTCTTCTAAAAACTACACTCATTTGATAACTTTTTCAACTTGTATTACTGATTTTGAAAAATTACCAACTATATCAGGTGAATGTGTAGCAAAAATAATTTGAGAATTTGGATTTATATTTCTTAAACTAGTTACTAATTTTTCTTGCCACTCAACGTGAAGAGATAGTTCTGGTTCATCTGCAATATATATATGACTTCTGTTTTCTTGAAGTAAACTTTGACCTAATATTATTAACAATTGTTTCTCTCCAGAAGAGAGTCTAGTTAATGGAAAGATTTTATTGCTTTGTGTCTGAACTAATAACTCGTTTCTTTCATTAATAAATACTTGTTTACGCTGAAAAAGACTATTAATAATCTCAATAAAAGTAAACTTTGGTTTATTAATTTCACTTTTTTTACGATTAAGAGAATTCCATTCTTGAACTATAGTGTGAATTCTCCGTGTGCCTATTAAAGAAGCTAAATCATTTAGACCAATACTTGATTCTTTACTTTCAAGTTTCTCTGTTGCAGTTTCAAAGTTCTGAAAATGTAAGTCGAGTTTATCACTAAATTCTTTTTCCTTTAACCCAAATAGAAGGAATATCTGTTTCAATGATTCTTTTTCTTTATCAGAATCTAACTCATTAGAAATGGATAAAACATCTTCCTTTGAATCATCTTTAATTAATGATAAGAAAATGTTTTTTTGAAATTTTTCTGTTTCGGATGAATAGCTTTTGTCAAGTATGCCGAAATATTTAACTAAATCCGATGATAGTTCTTTTACTTTTTGGTCAATTGTAGAATCATAGCTGTCCTCATTTTTATTAAAATTATTTTTTCTATGAATAGAAAGCCAAGTTAGATTAACAAAATCTCTTAAAGCTATATGAATATCCCTAGCAACCTGTCCACTTCTTAATCTTCTTTTGTGGACTATATAATCTTTCGGATACCTAAAAAGTTGTTCTTCTTCTAATTCATTTAGATTGAACGTCTTAATTTTATCCTTTGCAGATGTTTTAATTTTAAAAATAATACTTGGATAAGGCGAATCATCTTTGTCGATTTTCTCAACTTCTATAAAACTTTTATCTGTTTTATTCAATGGAAAAAAATCAATTCTTATTTTTTCATATTGAAATTTATCTAATGTCCCGAAATCAGCTTTTAAGGCAGCTGCAATCAAGTTTATCATTGTTGTTTTCCCTGAACCATTTAGTCCAATAAGAAAATTAATTTCATCATTGAAGTCAAGAGTGACAGATTTGTCTCCCCAAAATCCAGTTATTTTTACTTTTTTTATTTTTCTCATCTTGATTTTTTCAAATGTTGCCTAATGGTCTTATGGATATAAATTGTATTGCATATTTTTTATATCCAACGTTAAACGAAGTTAGCTAATTTTTCGTACAGAAACAATATAAATTACCTAATGGCTTATGAAGATATTTATGGCATGCCTAGGGTTTACTTAACAGTGTTGCTATTACTTTGTTTTAGGGTTTCAATTATTTTGGCATCAACCCAAGATATGTTAGCTTTTCCTTTGCCTAAATAGGTGTGAAAGAATAGATATTTTCCGTCTGGTGTTACACTACCATATAATTCATTCTTTTCTGTATTTATACCTGCTCCCATATTAATAGCGGGTCCCCAAGACCCATTTTCATCACGGAAACTTATATATAAATCTGTTTCACCAAAGCCGTTTTCGCGTTCACTATCCCAAATGATATAACTTTCATCTGGTGCAATAAAGGGGTGGGCGGTCCATTTCCCTGAGTTTATGTTACTATTAAAAGCTTTAGGCGCTTCTCGTTTTCCGTTTTTTATAGTAGAATATCTAATAGTGCCTATTTCTTCTTTTTCATCAAAAACATAAGTGCCAGATGATGAAGCGGTAAGACGCATAATGGGGATGTCTTCAAACGGTTTACCTAAGCTTTTTATTGATGACCAACCGGTATTAGTACGTTCTATGTATCTATAATCTAAGTATATAATATTACCATCTGGAGAAATAGTGGGTTCACCAACAGCGGTTCCTATGGGTAAAACCACAGACTCCACCCATTGGTTATTTTTATATTCAATAACCACTAAGGTTGCCTTTTTATATGCTCCGCCTTTTCTTAAAAAATAGAATTCTTTTAAATTAGGTGTAAAGCTTCCAAAAAACTCCATATTTTCTGTGGTAACAATACCAGGAGCAAAATATTCAGCCTTAAGACCTGGTGGTTTTTGACCAAGATAAGAAGCCTCTGAAGTTAGTTTTTCTTCTTCAACAACCTTATTTTTTTTATTAGTACAAGCGTTTAAAAATAGTACTAATAACACGGTTAAAAATAGGAACGAACAGTTTTTCAAGCTCTTAGTTTTATGATGTTAATTAATCTATATATTCAATTTATTTGCTAAAATCATGTAATCTTAAGCGTTTTTTAATCCGATTGTAAAAATACCTTCCATAGCATGGGTTTTTCCATCAAACTCTAATTCGGGTTCTTTTATAATTTCAGTAGTCACATCTATAAAGCCTGAATTACGGAATAGAGATTCTACAGAGTCCTTGTCATACTTAGTAAACCCGTATTGGGTAAAATCTACATTGTCCATACAGCTTTTGGAACGGTAAGCGCATATAAATTTTCCATTAGGCTTAAGTACTCTAAACAGTTCTTTTAAATTATCTTCTGGTTGTGGCCAAAAGTAAAGGGTGTTTGCCGTAGCAATACAATCAAAGCTATTGTCAGGAAAGGGAATGTTTTCAATTGAAGCGCATTTAAATTGTACGGTTCCTGAATTCACCAAGTCTTCATTAATTCTATTAGCTTCTTTTACCATAGTAGCGGAGAAGTCTATGCCTGTATAAGACAGGTTTTTTGCCATAGCAAGTAAGTCTGGTATAAAAAAGCCATTACCCATACCAATCTCTAAAATATGATTGCCATCATGCGGGTTCAGAACTTTGTATGTGTTTAAGGAAATATGTTTATTCCCTTTGTTCATTTGGTCTCCTATCTGTATGCCTATATCACCGGTAGGCTGTCTTAAATGTTGTGCCAATTCTATTGGAGATAAAGTGTCATCGGGGTTAAATTTTTCTGCCATAAGGGTTAAAACTAAAATGATTTTAATTGATGTTCAATGAAAACGAAATTAGATTGTTTTTGATACAATACCTATTAAAAAAAGCGATTTAAGAATATTTTAAACCACTATTTTCACAAATCATGAATTTGAATTATTGCGTAGCTTCACCAATAAAAAAGTAAAGATTATTTAAAGAAGCATCTCTCTTTGGAAAGAGGGCTTGCATTCTTTCGTCTGTTCCCATTTGTTGTAAGCCTTCCATAGAATCAAAATAAAAACGATGTATTTCATCTGGCATTGCCACAGTTCCTTTAGACTGGAACGGAGCAATAAAACGTTCAAAGTGCGTTCCAAATTCTGGCATAATAGCACAAACTTCATCATGATAGTCTTCAAATTGTTTTACATACTTTTCGCCTTCATTAAAGTAAATAAGAGCTACCCCATAAGTTTTTGTTGAATCGCCAATTTCCTTTTTAAATTTAAAATCTGTGTTCTTACTTGTAAAAACTGAAATATCTCTAAGTGCTGGAATAGCATACTCATTTCTAATTTTTATAAACTCTGGATCTTCATTAAACTTGTTAAAAACCTCTATACTTGGGTAGCTTGCAAAGTGAATTTCATCTGGTAATTCCAATTCACCTTCTGCCAACATAGTTGGTTTAATAACGCGCTCTATTTTACCACCATATTGTTCTAAAATGGCGCCACCTTTTTTCTTGTATTCTTCAAAGCGTGCTTCTTCTCCATCCTTTAAATACATTAGGGCTACGTTTACTATTTCTTCATTTTTTGAGTTCATTTGTTCTGTGTTTTTTAAATTTTCTGCCAATACTTTTTTAGATTTTGGCTTATGGCATGAGGTTATAAGTACCAGTGCTATAGCAAAGCCAAAAACTCTTAGTGTTTTTTTCATTTTTCTTTATATTAAATGAGCCATTTGTAAAGCGTCTTTAACCAAACTTTCCTGTATAGGTGCTGTTTTACTGTTTAATTCGTTGGTGCTGTAGTCAATACCAACAGCGTGTCTTATAGGTCTTTTACCTTTTTCTGTTTCAATAGCTTTTAGAATGGCATTTGGAATTTCTTGCGGATTTGGTGCATTTTCGCTCTTATAAAATTCACCAAAATTATCAAGCATAGCTTTAGGTATTCCAGCCATATCACCATAAGTTTCTAAAACTTTAGTATCATCTTCTTTTGGTCCGCTGTATAACAAACCTGAAGGGTATGGTCCTGGTTCAATAACAGTAACGTCTACACCAAAGGGTTTTAATTCATACTTAAGGGATTCTGAGTAGGCCTCTAAAGCAAATTTGCTAGCGCAATACACACCAAAGTAAGGAAACACCAATCTTCCTGCTAATGATGAGATATTGATAATTAAGCCATCATCAGACTTTTTAAGTAGTGGTAAAAATGCCTTAGACGTTCTTATAACTCCAAAGAAATTGGTGTTGAACTGTTCTTCAACCTGCTCTAAACTATAGGCCTCTGTTATACCAACATACATTATACCAGCGTTATTGACCAAGACATCAAGATTAACATCTTCTTTAATAATTCTTTCAACTAATGTGTTGGTAGAAATGGCGCTGGTTACATCAAGTTCAGCCACTGTAATGGCAAGGTTTTCATCATTAGCAATAGACTCTAATTCCTGTTTTTTCTGAGCGTTTTTACCATTTGTATCTCTCATGGTAGCCCAAACTTTGTACCCCTTTCTTGCCAAGGTTAACGTGGCTAAATATCCAAATCCATTACTTGACCCTGTAATTAATACTTTTTTCATCTTTTTCTTTTTAATGATTAATAAGGCAAAGATGAAAACTAGCTTAGAAGAACTGTTTTACAATTAGTTCAATGATTTTTCTAAATGGGTCAACTTGTAAATTGTTGGTGAAACACCGTAATGTTGCTTGAAAGTTTTAGAAAAATGAGAAACACTACCAAAACCACATTCATAGGCAATATCTGTGGTTCTTAATTCTGAAGATAGTAGTAGTTTTATTGATTTTTCTAATTTTTTGTCTCTTAAATAAGAAGCGGGAGATGTATTAAATATCTTTTTAAATTCTCTTTTAAATGTAGATAAACTCATGTTGTTTAATATAGCCAGCTCTTCAAGTGAAATGTTTGAGTAAAAGTGCGCTTTTATAATTTCTCTAAAAGAATATGATTTAGGGTTAAATAAATTAGAAAGAATGCTTCTAATGGCTGGAGCATTTTTGGTTTGATTTAGTAAAAGAATGATTTCCTTAAGTTTTAAAATTAAGATTTCATCATTTACCAGGTTGGGGTTTTCAAAATAAAAGAGAATGCCTTCTATATATTTCCGAATTAAAACATCACTATTCAATTTTGACATTCCTATATCTAAAGGAAGTTTTTCAGTAAGAAAATCAGGAAGTTTGTTTTCGTAAATTTTTAATAAAATTTCAGGGTAAAAATGTACAGCTAAGGCCTGATAAGTATCTGATGACTTTGAAGGAAGCATGTTACAGGTGTAATTACCACATTTCATTAAAAGAGATTCTTCGGCTTCAATTTGTAGACGCTCTGTTTCAGAAATAGAATCATATTCTCCCTTTAAAATATACAAAAAACAAGCCTCGTTAGGCATTAAATTTGGCTTTTTATATGGTGGAGTTAGGATAATAGTTTCAAACAGTAACTTACCAAATAAGTCTATTGTTTTATAGTCTTGTACCATCTCTTTTTGTGCTAAATTATGATTTCCCCGTCTTTTTTGTTTTTATCATTGGTTCAATGATTTGTTAATTTGGGTCAGTTGTAACAATTATACAAATTAAATAATTTTAATAGGATTTCTTATAAATTATTAACTTGTAAGAGTGTAATTAATAATTCTATGTGCTATCATACCTCACAAAAGAAAAAAGGAAGGAAAACCATAAAAGATGATTTTGGTGTAGATTTAATTGATGCAGACCATATTCCTACTTATCATCATGTAAATGGTTTTCAAAGGCCACAAATGATGGTTATTACGGAGCATGAACCTGAAAAAATTCAATTAGCTACTTGGAGTATTGCTCCACCTAATTCTTTTGATGTTGAAGGCTATTGGAAAAAGACTGGAGGTGGATGTATTAATACTAGAATAGAATCTCTATTTGAAGCTAAAACACCCAATTGGAAGCGGGTGGCCATATTAGAACATAAATGTGTTTTTATAATAGACGGCATGTTTAAAGTGTTTACAGCATCAAATGGAAAAAAAATACCCATGTTTGTTAGAAGGCCTAATAATGAGTTGTTTGGTGTTTTAGGGTATTACACCAAACAAGACCATGCTTTAACGGCTTCCATGTTAACTACCACTAGTGATGCATTTATTGGTCAATTCCATAAACGTATGACATTTGCTTTTGAGCCTCAAGATGTGAATTACTTTTTTAATCTAAATACTGAAGAAGATTTTAAAAATGAAATTAAGATTCACCAGACACGAGGGTTTGAATACTTTTCGGTAAGCCATGATGTTATCAATTCTCATAAGGACAGTAACAGGCCTGATATTATTGAAAGGTTTGAATATCCAGAATTACATACTTTATTCTAAGCTATTTCAAACCTTTTTAGGTTGTTTTGTTATTCTTCCTCAGTAAAAATAATATGTTGATAGGCTCCCAAGTCTGGAGCTGCAGTTCTATTTACATTTAATATATCTGTTGGTACTTGACTAGCAAAGGTTGATTGCCCTTTATTAATTGCAGCTGACTCAGAACCAATGATTAACATATTTAAATCTGGATCTTTAAAATTTGGGTCTTCATTAAAGATAATACCTTCATAATGTGAGGTGTCATCAAAATCGTAATTTGGACCCGTAAAATTGTTATTATTATCCTGAAACCTTACTAAGCAATTTGTGAATTTAAAATTAAATGCAACGGATTCTTCTTCAACTTCATCTAATAAAAATTCAGGATTGTCATTACCGTAAATTATACAGTTATTAAAGTTGGCTTCGGTTAAATCTGTTATAATCACGTTTTCATCTTCATCAACAACAAAATTGTTTAAAAGTACTGATGGAAATTGCCTAAAACTATTATTCCAATAATTGGTTAGAGTACAATGCGTAAAATTATATTTTCCTCCAAAAGTTCCCGCAAATGATGAAACTCCTGCACTATTAATTACTACATTTTCGCCTTTTATAGAGGTGTTTCTACCTAAAATACCAAAGTTACTGGAATTATAAATCTGCGAATTTGTTATGGTAAGTTTATCAGTTGCGGCGTCTGGGTTTCCATCACATAATATACCAACTAATGCATTTTTTATAGTGGCATGATTAATCATATTATCTGCGCTACCATCTAAAAACCAAATGGTTCCCCATTGTCCTGGTCTTTCAGAAAAATTAGGCTCTAAGCGGTCACCTTCAAGAATAACTTCGTTTTCTAATACTTCTTGATTGGTACTCAAACCTCCGTTTATATGTAATGAAGCGCCGTCATTCACAATTATACCAGAGTTTTCATGAAAATGTAAGCGCGCTCCGGCTTCTATGGTTAGAGTTTCACCCATTGGAACCGCCGCAAACCCATAAATAACATAAGGTTTTTCATTAGTCATGGTTAGCTCTGATGCTAGCAATTCTCTTCCTTGTAAATCTGTGTCAACCTGTTGCCCACCAATATCAATGGTAAGTGTTTCTACAACCTTAGTGGTATTATCTCTATTTGGGAATATAAATACAGCGTCTTTTACCAATGTTACTAATTCTACTTGTTGCTGATTAGAACCTGAATCAAATTCAATTTGGTCTGTATATAAATATTCACCGTTTGGGTTAGGAAAACTGGCAATATCAATGGTAGATTCAACAAATATATAAAGGCTGTCATTGGCTAATAACTCTACATTTTCAAATTCTTTACCCGCCATCCCATCTATACTCAATCTGTAATTTGAGGTTTCACCTAAAGCTAGTCTTACTGTTGGTATAGAAATATCATTACCACTGTTGTTGTAAACTTTAAGGTTGTACGTGCTAGACCCAATGTTAGTAAAAACCGTATCTAAATAAACAGTGTCTTTAGAAAAACCTAAGTTTCCTGTACTTGGTGCAAATTCAAAATCTTGACGACAAGAACTCCAAAGGGTTAAAAATATAATTGTGAAGGTGAAATAGAGGTAGCGGCTCATTAATTAAATAATTTATGCTAAAATATAACTTTTGAAATAATGAATTATTATGCAACGCTGTATTTTTTACTTTGATTAAAAATAGGTTAATACACCTTGTTTTGGCTTACTGATATGACAAATATCATAGGATATATTAATGTGTTTTATTAAACTTTAATAATGAAATTTTGTTTAACCTAAAATATAGTATCATGACTTCATTAACAAAACACAAAAGAAGACACCGTGCTTTAACTCCTTGGAGTAATAGGATGTTTACACCCTGGAGACATGACCTTTTATCACCTATGAGTGAACGATTATTTTCACCTAACTTTAAGTTTGATGATATTTTTGAAAACGACTTTTTTACAGAAGACAGTTTAATGCCAGCAATGAATGTTATTGAGCATGAAAACAATTTTGAAGTTGAGTTTGCCGTTCCTGGATTTAATAAAAACGATTTTGAGGTTTCTATTGAAGATGATATTCTTCATGTAAGTGCTAAGAAAGAACTAGAAGAAACTAAAGAAGAAGATAATTATTCTAGAAAGGAATTTAGTTATAAATCTTTTAAGCGTTCTTGTAGATTACCAGAACTGGTTGAATTAGATCAAGATATTAAGGCGTTTTATAAGAATGGTATTTTAAAAATTAAGCTTCTTAAAACTGATAATGGTATTGAGGAAACTCCTGTAAAAAAGGTGATTGATATTGAGTAGAGGTTATATAATTTCTACTATGGTTTGTGATGACTTTAGCATAAACTTAAAAACCCTTGTGCTTTGCAAGGGTTTTTTCAATTGGTCTATAAATTAGATATTGAAAGACTTTAAAAAATTATGGATATTATTTTGGTTAGATTTATGTTTAATTTTATATTTGCACCGCTTTAATGGTCGCGTAGCTCAGCTGGATAGAGCATCTGCCTTCTAAGCAGACGGTCACAGGTTCGAATCCTGTCGCGATCACCACAATCCTCACTAGTAATAGTGGGGATTTGTTGTTTTTAGTTTCTTGTAGTTTTAAAAAGTACGCTTTATTCAAAAGGAACTAATAACACTGGAATATCTGCTTTTTTAATAATTTTATCGCTAACACTTTCAATAAAAAATTTGTAAATAAAACCATGTTTGTTATTACCGGTTATAATTAAATCAATATTTAAATTATCAACCTTTTCTATGATAGTATCAATGGTATACCCTTGAATAAGCAAAGCGGTAGTGTTAATACCTTTATTATTTAAAGCATCAGAGAATTTTTGAATACGTTTTCGCTCTTTTTTTAATGCTAGTGCTCTAGCTTCTCTTTCATTGTTAGGACCTGTACCGCTTGTATAAGGTACAAAATCAGGCTCTGGTGCTGCTACATGTAGTATCCAAAGTTTAGAATTAAATTTAGCAGCTATTTCACTTCCAATATCTATAAGCTTTTGCACATTGGAGTCAAATTCAATAGGAATTAAAATATTTTTCATGACTAATATGGTTAATACCTATAAATTATTGAATTAATAGAAGAAATAAAATGATAAAAATCATTTAGCATAATCTTGAGATTAAGCTTATATTAATATAATACCTAAAGTCATTTTCTTTTTTAATTTTGCCTTATGAATGATAACTTCACAAACGAGTTTTTTGGTATAGGTATACAAAATGGGAAAACGCCAGAAAATCTTGGTGTTTTATGGCGGTCTGCTCAAAACTTAGGCGCTAGTTTTATTTTTACCATTGGCAACAGATATGCCAAACAAGCGTGTGATACGCATAACGCTGTTAAGGCAATGCCATATTTTCATTATAAAACTTTTGAAGATTTTTTTAATAACCTACCTAAAGGAGCCCGTTTAGTTGGCGTAGAGCTAGATGATAATGCCGAAGATTTGGAAACATTTCAACACCCCAGACGTTGCGTATATTTGTTAGGAGCTGAAGACCATGGATTGTCAAAAGAAGCTATTGAAAAGTCTCATTTCTTGGTGAAATTCAAATCTGAATTAAGTTTGAATGTTTCGGTGGCTGGAAGTATAGTTATGTACGATAGAGGAATAAATAAACCTAGGTCTTAATTTATATTAGTATTGCTTCCTACCCTAAAACATTGTTCTTGACCTAAATAATTGGGGTCACCCAAATCTTCAGACCAAAACCCATCTAAGGTGTCTTTAGACAAGCATTTATAAACTACCACACCAGAAAAAATTTCGTCTTCATTTCCCCGGTATTTAAAATTTATAACCAAAATATTGTCTTTAAAAAAACCATAACCTATTTGTTTTTGCTCATTATGGATAAGCCATTTTGCTTTAACTCTATTGTATTCATCAACAGTTAATGTAAGCGTTCCTTTGTAATTGTTATCACTATTATTTTGGTTTGTGCCAATAATAGTATATTCTCCTTCTATATCTTTAACTGTCATTTTTTAAGCTTTTTGGCAAACAATAATTATTTTACTGTTTGTATTGTCTGTTGTAAAAAAAAGATAAAGGTTGCCACCATCTTTAATTTTCAATTTTTTCCGAATTTGTTGAACCGTTTCTGGAAAATTTCTTGTAGTTAAATTGGCATTGGTTATGTTTAATTTTTTAAACTCTTTTTTATTGTAGGAAACTACCTTTATAATTTTAAATGCCCTTCCAGGAAAATCAATTAAAGTATCGGTGGTATACAGATGCGAGTGCTGGTGAAGTTTAAGAACATTTAATTGATTTGAAATTTCATTAAACCCTCCTGATTTTAAAATGGCTGAGTTAGGCTCAAATAAATAGGATAGTGGCTTGCTATAAGTAGTGGGCGTTTTGTTGCTATTAAAAACAAAACTAAAAGTTTCTTTTTGTTTCTTTTTAATGTTTACAGTTTTAATTTTTATAGTATTATCATAATTATTTTCTAATTCCCAAAGCAGTTCTTTTACCTCATTATTAATGGCTACAACATGTATGGCTTTAATGTGTTTAAGTTCATTTATTCCCACCGAAATATCTAATAGAGGAGAAGTTTTAATTAAGATGTTATTTGAAATATTAAAAAGCACATCTAAATGTTCTGGAACGTTTGGCAAACAATCTTTTAAAAAGAATACCTTACCCTTGCTGTCATGTCTTCTGGAAGGGTCAATATAAATCCAATCAAATTTTTTATGATTTGTTTTTAAATGCTTGATACCGTCAGTATGAAAAACGTCAATATTATTTGCTGAAAGTTGTTGGTAATTATACTTTACAATATTTGAAAGCTCCGTATTTAATTCACAATGTGTAACGTTTTTAAATCGTTTTGAAAAATAGAAGCAATCTACACCAAAACCACCTGTTAAGTCAATAATGGAATCACCTGAGACTAATTCTGATTTGTATTTCGCGGCTATTTCAGATGAAGTTTGCTCAATATTAAGCTTGTTTGGGTAGTAAATGTTTTTACTATTGAACCAAGTTGGTAATTTTGATTTACACCTGTTTTTAGCTTCAATTTGTTCTATAATGCTTTTGGTGTCTACATTATCAAATGAAGTACCTTTCAGTAGAAGCTTGGTAATATCGGCATTTAAATTTTCAGAAATAAAATTCTGAATTTCGGTATTTAAAATGTCTAAATTCAAAAGAAATTATAAGTCTTTGGTAAGCTTTTTAACTATTTTATTTTCAGATAAAAATTCTTTAAGAATTACTTTAATTGCCGTATAAGCGGGAATGGCTATTATTAAACCTAAAACCCCAAATAAAATACCAGCAATAAGAATTACCAAAAATATTTCCAGTGGATGTGATTTTACACTTTTAGAAAAGATAATAGGCTGACTTCCAAAATTATCAACCAACTGACCTACAGCAAAAACTAATAATACCCATAAAGTTTTTGGTAATATAACATCACTAAAACTCTGCCCTAAAGTACTTGTCATAGTTAGAGTAATCATTAAAAAAGCACCAATTAACGGACCAACATATGGGATAAGGTTTAAAAGTGCGCATAAGAAGGCAATCACAACGGCATTTTCAACGCCAATAATTAATAACCCAATCATATAAATAATAAAGAGGATGAGTATTTGAAAAATGAGTCCAACAAAATATCTAGATAATAAATCTTTAATTTTTTCTGATGAAGCTTTCCAGCGAGTTTCTTTATTGTCTGGAATTAAGGTTAGCATGCTACTTTCAAATAATCGTGTGTCTTTTAAAAAGAAAAATGAGATGAATAATACCGAAAACAAGCCTATACTAAAACTTCCTAGTCCACTAATTAAAGAGTTTAAAAAGTTAGGTATAAGTGAAAAATCTAGTTTTGAAAAAAGGTTAGAGTCCTTTAAAGATTGTTCAACATCAATTTCATGCAAATCAAAATAGGTAACAATTTCTGCATACAAACTCTCAATATTATTTTGTAATTCATTGATGTTTAAAAGTGATAAATTTTGACCTTGTTTTACAATTAACGGAATAAATAAACTTATTAAACCAGCAAAAATGGTTAGTAATAAAGCCATGGCAACCACTACAGCAAAAGTGTTTTTAAACTTTAATTTTCGTCTTAAAAAAAACACAATTGGTCTACCTATTAATGAAATAACAGCGGCTATAGCTATATAGCCAATAACAGACTGTATTTGTTGTAAAAAGTATAACACTAGAGCAATACCGCAAATTATAGCAATAGCTCTTAAAATACCGTTGGCTATGGTTTTTGAATTCATGTAGTAAATATAATAACTATTTGTTAGTACATGTTTTGAAATGTTACAACAATTGTTTAGTTATTTCATATAAGGCAATATTTGTAGCCTGAACCACATTCATACTACTATTTTGCCCAAACATATCAATATGAATGATACTATCTGATAGTTTTAAAATATCATCTGAAACTCCAAAGCTTTCATCACCAATAATTAATGCAATGGGCTGGTCTTTTGAAAACGTGGTTTTATGAATAGGCTTACTGTTTTCTGTTATTTCTAATGAAATAATTTGATAGTCTTTGCTTTGTAAGTTCTGAATAGCCATTATAGCCGATTCTTGAATTTGGAAATTCACTGATTTTTCAGTAGCTCTAGAGGTTTTAGTCATTTTTCTCCCCAAAGGAATTTGGTCACCGCATAGAATTAACTTTTCAACACCAAAAGCATCACATATTCTAAATAAACTACCAATGTTTGGTGCATTGGTTACATTATCACATATAACCGTAATTGGAAATGTTTTTTGTGTAAAGTAAGTATTGTAATGGGTGAGTTGCATTTTTAGAAATTAGATTTAGCTATTGTTTTAGAAGAATGAAAAAACAAATTAAATTTGAAATATAATATTAGAAATACTAATGTTGTCCTTCTTCTTCAAAAGAAAGTATAAAACTAGAATGAGTATTATAATAAATATTAAGACTTTTAAAAATATTTTAAGAAGTCCTTTAAAAGTGGTTACTTCTTTTTGGTTTTCAAAAAAACCTTCAACCAACATCACTAAAAACTCTTTAAGCATTAATCTCTAATCATAATTTTGTTGAATGCGCTAGCTCGTTTTTCTTCACTCATCCAAATGGCAATAGGAATGGTACCGGTTAAGGTAGAAACAAAACCTAAATCCCAAATTAAAATTGTAACCATGACAGCTAGAGCGACACCACCTAAAATAATTAAATAATTAGGTGAAGCATGTAATCTATTTATGTGTCTTTTAGTATGGTTTCCACAATGTTTACACCTTTCGTTAATCTCTAACCCAATTTCTTCTTTTAAATCAAATCTGTTATTTGATTTTACTTTCATAGAATTTAGTTTTCTACAAGATTGGGAGCTGCAATAGTAGTGTAGTTTCATAAGTTGTTAATTTTCAAATGCATATTTAACAATATTTGCTCCCATTTTAAGAGCTTTATCTCTAACTTCTGGCGGGTCATTATGAACAGATTCATCTTCCCAACCATCACCTAAATCACTTTCATAAGTAAACAATAGCACCAATCTATCTTCATGAAATATTCCAAAGGCTTGTGGACGCTTACCATCATGCTCATGTATTTTTGGTAATCCATTTGGGAAATTAAAGGCTGTATTAAAAATTTTATGATTTGCAGGTAGTTCTACTAACTCCTTATCAGGAAATACTTTTTTTAATTCTTCGGTAATGTATGGTTCCATACCATAATTGTCATCAATATGTATAAATCCTCCTGAGATTAAATAGTTGTGTAAATTCTCAGCATCATCTTCACTAAAAAAAACGTTTCCGTGTCCGGTCATGTGCAACAAGGGGTACTGAAAAATATCAGCGCTTCCAACTTCCACATTTTGCGGTTTTGTTTCAATTTTAGTATTGATATTGTTATTACAAAATGTAATCAGATTTGGCAAGGCTGTAGGGTTGCTATACCAATCACCACCACCTTTATATTTTAAAACGGCTATTTCTTGAGAAAATGAGATTAGGGAGAAAAGGAAAAAGATGAAAGAAAAAAGGTGTCTCATATTATTCATTAATAAATGCCACAGAATGACATGCAACAATAGCAGCTGTTTCGGTTCTTAATCTGGTGTCTCCCAAAGTTACAGGAATAAATTTATTAGCCAATGCCATTTCTATTTCTTTAGTACTAAAATCGCCTTCAGGTCCTATTAAAATAGTGATATCTGTTTTGGGTTTTAATTCATGTTTAAAAGATTTTCTATTTGTTTCCTCGCAATGTGCTATAAACATGTCACCCCCAAAACCTTGTTGAATAAAGTCTTTAAACGAAATGGCCTCATTTAGTTTTGGCAAATAACAACTTAAAGATTGTTTCATTGCCGATTGCAAAATACGTTCAAAACGTTCCGCTTTAATCACTTTTCGTTCACTGTGGTCACAGATAATAGGTGTGATAGTATCAATACCAATTTCTGTAGCTTTTTCTAAAAACCATTCATAGCGGTCGTTCATTTTGGTTGGTGCCACCGCCAAATGCAAATTATAATTAGGTTTTGATTTTTGTTCTTTAGAAATGATGTTTACCAAGCACTTGTTAATATTTGGTAGGGAAACCTCTGCTTTAAACAACCAGCCTTTACCGTTAGTAATATGTAATGTGTCTCCAGTATTTTTACGTAATACTTTTATAATGTGTTTGCTTTCATTTTTTGGGAAAGTGAATTGTTCAGTCGTTTCGTTTATGTCTGGATTGTAAAAGAGTTGCATAGTTTAAATCTTCAACCTAGCCGAGGCCATTACATTTTGTTCAGTAGAATAACCTTCTAAATACTTTAAATACCCTACAATAGCTATCATAGCCGCATTATCTGTAGTATATTCAAATTTAGGTACATAAGTGGTCCATCCAAATTTTTGCTCACCATCTTTTAAGGCTTGTCTTATACCAGAATTTGCAGACACACCACCACCAATGGCAATATGTTTAATACCTGTTTCTTTTGAGGCTTTCTTTAATTTATCGACCAAAATCCCAATAATTGCATATTGAATAGAAGCACAAATATCATTTAGGTTTTCTTCTACAAAATTGGGGTTCTTTTTAGTTTCACGTTGTACAAAATAGAGAATACCAGTTTTAAGTCCGGAGAAGCTAAAATTCAATCCGTCTACTTTAGGTTTGGTAAATTGAAATGCTTTCGGATTCCCTAATTTTGCACGTTTATCAATTTCGGGTCCTGCAGGATAGCCAAGACCCAGAATTTTTCCGCTTTTATCAAAAGCCTCACCAACAGCATCATCTATGGTTTCACCAATAACTTCCATATCAAAGTAATGGTTCACTTTTACTATTTGGGTATGTCCACCAGAGATAGTCATAGCCAAGAACGGAAATGGTGGTTTTTCAAAGCCTTCTTCTTCTATATAATGCGCTAAAATATGTCCTTGCATATGGTTAACATCAATAAGAGGAATATTTAAACCATAAGCCAAAGATTTAGCAAATGAGGTGCCAACCAATAAGCTACCCATTAAACCGGGGCCACGGGTAAAAGCTACCGCATTTAAATCTTCTTTAGTTATACCAGCTTTTTCAAGAGCTTGATGTACTACGGGTACTATGTTTTGTTGGTGTGCTCTAGAAGCTAATTCTGGTACAACGCCTCCATAGGCTTCATGAATTTTTTGATTAGCAATAACATTGCTTAAAATTTTTCCGTTATGTATTACAGAGGCTGCGGTATCATCGCAAGAAGACTCAATTCCTAGTATAAATATATTTTGTGAATCCATTAATAAATATTAGGCACAATAATTGTTAATTTTGATTGTGAATAAACGTCTGATAAGATGTAATTATTCGTAACTACAAAAGTAGTGTATTCATAATAATATCAATAATTTTATCGCTTATCAAAAAAGCACTTAAAATAATATCAAAAATAGCAGGTATTTTACTGCTTCTATTCATCATTTTGGTGTTGGTGTTTTCTATTCCTGCGGTTCAAACAAGTTTAGGTAATTATGCTACAAATTGGCTAAATGAAGAATTTGGGACCAATATTAATATAGAAAAAGTTGGTTTACAATTTAATGGCGATGTTGAGTTTAAAGACATTTATATTGAAGATTATAAAAAGGATACACTTATTAGTATTTCAGAATTAAACACTTCTATAATTAATGCAAGAAGCTTATTTAAGGGTGATTTGGTTTTTGGAGATATAGATATTTATGATTTAATTTTCAATATTGCTACCTACAAAGACTCAAGAGAAACCAACTTAGATATTTTTGTAAAAAAGATTGAAGGCGATAACCCAAAAAAGGGAGATGGTAACTTTTTGTTATCATCAAGTGACGTGTCTATTTATAATGGTGTTTTTAAGCTAACTGATGAAAATAGAGAAACTGTAAAGCGGTTAGACTTTAATGATTTAAATATAAATGCAACTAATTTTTTAATTAAAGGAAGTGATGTAAGCGCTAGAATTAACACACTATCATTTAATGATAGTAGAGGGCTGATTATTAAAAATATGATGACCAACTTTAAGTACACACTAACGGGAATGACTTTTGATAATCTGAATATAAAAACCCCGGAATCTGAATTAAATGGTGATTTAAAATTCTCGTATAAGAGAGAAGACTTACAATATTTTACAGATAAAGTACTTGTTGAAGCCAGTTTTAAAAACTCAAATGTTTTATTGGATGAACTCAATATTGTATATAATGAGTTTGGTTCAAATCAAAGGGCAAAATTTAATGTTGATGTTTCAGGAACTTTAAATAATTTAAAAACTACTAATCTAAATCTTCGTACAAGTAGAAACACAAGGATTATTGGAAATGTGGATTTTGAAAACTTATTTAATAAGGAAGAGAACAATTTTTACATGAATGGAGACTTTTCCAATTTAACCTCCACATATGATGACTTAAAAAAATTATTACCCAATGTAATTGGAGACGCAATACCATCTTCTTTTGATAGGTTGGGAAGATTTACAATTGTAGGAAATACTCAAATAACAACTTCTGATATTAAAGCTGATATTGAAATAGACACAGAAATTGGTTTTGTAGATTCCGATTTGAATATAACCAAGGTAAATGATATTGATAATGCCACATATAGTGGTAAAATGATTTTTGAAAAGTTTGACTTTGGTGTTTTTCTTGATGATCCAAAAGTAGGTGTAGGTTCACTAGATTTTAATGTAGATGGTAATGGGTTTATAACAGATAATATTGATACTCAGGTTAATGGAGATATTTATGAGATTATTTACAACAATTATAACTATAAAGGAGTTAAAGTTGCAGGAAATGTTAGAAACAAAATTTTTGATGGTAACCTAATTGTAAATGATAGAAATTTGCAACTTAATTTTAACGGATTAGTAGATTTCTCTGAAGAAATAAAGAAGTATGATTTTGAAGCCAATGTTGATTATGCCAATTTAAAAACATTAAACTTTGTTACAAAAGATAGTACATCTATTTTTAAAAGCAAGGTGAATATGAACATGAACGGTAGTAGTGTTGATGATGCCTACGGTAAAATATCTTTTACTAATACTACATATACTAATGAACATGATAATTACTACTTTAAAAATTTTGATATTTCATCAAGGTTTGAGAAGGATATCAGATATATAGAATTTAAATCTCCAGATATTATAGAAGGAGATATAAAAGGACGTTTTGTTTTCAAAGATTTTAAGAAATTATTTGAAAATTCAATTGGTCATATTTATACAAATTATATTCCACATGAAGTCAATTCTAATCAAGGAATAGATTTCAATTTTAAAATTTATAATAAAATAGCCGAGGTTGTTTTTCCGGAAGTTGAATTAGGCAAAAATACTTTTATTCGTGGTAGGGTGGAGAGTGACGAAACTAATTTTAGGCTTACATTTAAATCGCCTCAAATAAAAGTATATGATTACTTTGCTAACAATATTGAAATACAAGTAGACAATAGTAACCCTATCTTTAATACCTATGTTGAAGTAGATAGTTTAAATACTAAATTCTATGATGTTTCAAAATTCAATTTAATTAATGTTACAGTAAATGATACATTATTTATGCGTTCTGAATTTAAGGGAGGTAAGCGAAATGATGATAGTTTTAACTTAAGTTTTTATCATACCATAAATGAGGAAAATGAATCTGTTGTTGGTTTTAAAAAATCAGATTTTACGGTTAAAAACAGAAAATGGTTTATCAATGAAAAAGCAGATAGGTATAATAAAGTTTCATTCAACAAAGAGTTAACTAATTTTGATTTAAATAAAATAAAGATTAATCACCAAACAGAGGAGGTTAGTCTTTCTGGGTTTCTTAATGGTGCTAATCAAAAAGATATTAAGCTTAATTTTAAAAATGTAAACTTAGCTAAAATTACGCCAGATATAGATAGTTTGTCTTTAGCTGGGAATGTAAATGGAAAGTTAGATATTTTACAGCAAAATGGGAACTACTTACCAAATTCTACCATTTTCATTGATGATTTCAAGATTAATAATTTTCCATTAGGTGATTTTGATGCTAGTATTGCAGGAAATGAAAACCTTACCAAATATGAAGTTGATGCTACCATAAAAAATGACATTTCTAAGTCATTTTCAGCACTAGGTGAAATAAATGTAACTGGTAGAAACTCTACTATAGATGTAGACCTTTCGTTTGATGATTTTAGTCTAGAACCCTTAAACCCTTTGTTAGATGGTGTTTTAAATAGAATTAGGGGACTTGTTAGCGGGAAAGCAAATATTATTGGAAATCTTAAAAGACCAGATATTTCCGGGGAGCTTAATTTGAAAAAAGCAGGTTTAGGTGTGCCTTATTTAAATGTGGATTATGCATTTAATAATAATGCCTCTGTAACTTTAAATAAACAGAGTTTTATTTTTAATAATATAGAATTAACAGATACTGAATATGGTTCAAAAGGCAGACTTAATGGTTCATTAAGTCATGTTAACTTATCTAAATGGAGTATGGGGTTAAATATTGACGCTAAACGTTTATTAGTTTTAGATACTGAAGAAACCGAAGATGCATTATACTATGGAACTGGGTTTATTGGAGGCAATGCTAGTATATATGGGCAAACAGAACAACTTACTATAAAAGTAGAAAATGGGGTAACACAACCTGGAACAGTCTTCAAAATCCCTTTGAATGATACAGAATCTTTTGGAGATAATACATTTATTCATTTTATAACAAAAGAAGAGAAAGAAGCAAAAAATAAAGGAGAAGAATTTGTTTTTGATGACATTCAAGGTTTAGAGTTAGATTTTGATGTTGATATAACTGAAGATGCTGACTTAGAAATAATTATAGATAAAAATACGGGGCACTCACTAAAAGGAAAGGGTAATGGAGGTGTTTTAGTTCAGATTAACACCAACGGAAAATTTGATATGTGGGGTGACTTTTCAGTGTTTGAAGGGCATTATAATTTTGCTTATGGAGGTTTAGTTCAAAAACAATTTATTGTAGAACCGGGAGGAACTATAGCGTGGGAAGGAGATCCGTTAAAAGCGCAAATAGATATGCTTGCAGTTTATAAAACCCAAGCCAACCCTTCCCCACTTCTAGATAACCCTATTAATAGAAGTATACCTGTTGAATTGAATATTGCTTTGACAGGAGACTTAGAACAACCAGTTCCTGAGTTTAGTTTTGATTTTCCTAATGTTAATTCTGCAGTAAAATCAGAGTTACAGTATAGATTAGATTCTCCTGACGATAGGCAAAATCAGGCATTATACCTTATTTCTACGGGGTCTTTTTCTAGAGGGTTAAATGAACTTAATTTTTCTGGAACTATTGCTGAAAGGTTAAATGGAATAATTAGCGGGATTTTTTCTAACGGAGAGGGTAAGTTTAATTTGGGCGTAAACTATGAAGCTGGACAAAATAGGCCGGATTATCAGACCGATGATAGAGTGGGTGTGACGCTTCAAACCCAAATAAGTGACAGAGTATTAATAAATGGTAAATTAGGTGTGCCAATTGGAGGTGCTGACGCTGCAAATACGGTTGTAGCAGGAGATGTTCAGATTGATTTTCTTTTAAATGATGAAGGCACTTTAGTGGCTAAGGTTTTTAATAGAGAAAATAGTATTAGAAACTTTGGAGAAGCTATTGGGTATACTCAAGGGTTAGGTCTTTCCTACAATGTAGACTTTGATACTTTTAAAGAATTAATTCAAAACCTTTTTAAAAAGAAAGATAAAAAAGAAGTTTTGCCTGAAAAAGATGAAGAAGTAAATAACGAGAATAGTGCCTTGCCAGATTTTATTTCACATAAATCATCTTCACAAAATTAAAATCATTTCTTTTACAAATACGTAAGTAGAAAAAACTTTTATTTACTAAAACGTTATAGTGTTAAGTATGCATTAAAATGGGATAAATACTATGATTATATCTATATAGTTTAGTAATTTCGCATACAAATTTAAGATATGCCTAATAGGATTAAAAAATTAGCAGTTTTAACATCAGGTGGCGATTCACCAGGAATGAATGCTGCAGTTCGTGCAGTCGTTAGAACATGTGCTTATCATGGTATAGAGTGTTACGGAGTTTACAGAGGTTATGAAGGGATGATTGATGGAGATTTCCAGATTATGGATGCTCGAAGTGTTAAAGGTATTATTAATAAAGGAGGCACCATATTAAAATCTGCACGTTCAAAAAGGTTCAGAACTAAAGAAGGAAGAGAAAAAGCTTTTCAACAAGTAAAAGAAGCAGGAATAGAAGGTTTAGTGGTTATTGGTGGAGATGGTTCTTTTACAGGGGCAATGATATTTAACCAAGAATTTGACTTCCCGGTTATGGGAATTCCTGGTACTATAGATAATGATATTTTTGGAACATCACATACTTTAGGTTTTGATACAGCTTTAAATACTGTTGTTGATGCCATTGATAAAATTAGAGATACAGCCAGTTCTCATAATAGATTATTCTTTATAGAGGTTATGGGGCGTGATGTAGGTCATATAGCATTAAATACTGGTATTGCTGGTGGTGCAGAAGAAATTTTAATACCAGAAGAAGATTTAGGGTTAGATAGATTGGTAGATTCTTTAAACAGAAGTAGAACCTCTGGGAAGACCTCAAGTATTGTTGTTGTAGCTGAAGGGGATAAAATAGGAAAGAATATTTTCGAGTTAAAAGAATATGTAGACCAAAACTTGGAGGATTATGATGTACGTGTATCTGTTTTAGGACATATGCAACGTGGTGGAGCACCTTCTTGTTTTGATAGAGTATTAGCCAGTAGAATGGGTGTTAAAGCCGTTGAATCTTTATTAGAAGGTAAAACTACTTATATGGTGGGTTTATTGAATAATAAAATGGAGTTAACTCCGCTAGATAATGCCATTAAAGGAAAAACAAAAATAAATTTAGAATTATTACGTGTCTCAGATATAATGAGCACATAACACTAATTAAACTTAGATATGTCAAAATTAAAAATTGGAATTAACGGATTTGGTAGAATAGGTAGAATTGCTTTTAGAGTTGCAGCTTCTAGACCAAATGATATTGAAGTAGTAGGAATCAATGACTTACTAGATGTAGAGCATTTAGCTTATTTATTAAAGTATGATTCTGTACATGGTAGATTTGACGGTACTGTTGATATTAAAGACGGTAACTTAATTGTAAATGGTAATGAAATAAGAATTACTGCAGAACGTAACCCAGAAGATTTAAAATGGGATGCTGTTGGAGCAGAGGTTGTTTTAGATTGTACAGGTATTTTTACAACATTAGATAAAGCTCAAGCTCATATTAAGGCTGGAGCTAAGAAGGTGGCAATTTCTGCGCCATCTGCAGACGCGCCAATGTTTGTAATGGGTGTAAATAGTGATAAAATTACTGCTGAGGATACAATTGTATCTAACGCTTCATGTACAACTAACTGTTTAGCACCAATAGCTAAAGTTATTGATGATAATTTTGGAATTGTTGAAGGTTTAATGACTACTGTTCATGCTACAACTGCAACACAAATGACTGTTGATGGTCCTTCTAAGAAAGACTGGAGAGGTGGTAGAAGTGCTTTAGCAAATATCATTCCTTCATCTACTGGTGCTGCAAAGGCTGTAGGTAAAGTAATTCCTGAATTAAACGGAAAATTGACTGGTATGGCATTTAGAGTTCCAACTCAAGATGTATCTGTTGTTGATTTAACAGTAAGAACTGAAAAGTCTGCTTCTTGGGATGAGGTAAAAGCTGCTTTAAAAGCTGCTTCTGAAAATGAATTAGCTGGTGTATTAGGTTATACTGAAGAAGCTGTTGTTTCTCAAGATTTCGTTTCAGAATCTTTAACAAGTGTATTTGATGCAGGAGCTAGTATTGCATTAAATGATAACTTCCTTAAGTTAGTATCTTGGTACGATAATGAATTTGGTTACTCAACTAAATTAGTTGACTTGGCACAATACATTGCGTCTGTAAAATAATTTAATTTAAAATTATAAAACTCCACAGTGTGTTAAGTGTTTAGGCATTTAAAACTTGTGGAGTTTTTTTATCTTTCACAAAATGATTTTAATTGTTGATAGTGGTTCTACTAAATCAGATTGGTTGGCAGTAGATAAAGAAGGAAATAAGTTAATGGAGAAGATTAGGACTAAAGGTCTTAATCCGGCTATTTTAAGTGAAAAAAAGCTGTTTAAAATCATTAACAAAAGTGATGAGTTAAGAGAAAATAAAGACCAAGTAACTCATGTGTTTTTCTACGGCGCTGGGTGTGGAACGGATAACGCAAGAGAATTATTAACAGAGGTTTTAAAAGACATATTCACTAAGGCTCATGTTGAAGTAAATGAAGATACTTTAGCTGCTGTTTATTCAACAATTAGTCACCCTAAAGAAGCAGCTGTGGTTTGTATTTTAGGTACAGGTTCTAATTGTAGTTATTATGATGGTGATGTATTACATCAACGTGTTAAATCACTTGGTTACACACTTATGGATGACGCCTCTGGTAATTATTTTGGAAAACAACTTATTAGAGATTATTACTTTAACCACATGCCAGAAAATGTAAAGGTAGCTTTTGGTGCAAAGTTTAATATGGAAGCCGATTTTATAAAGTACAACTTGTACAAACAACCAAGCCCTAATGCATATTTAGCAAATTTTGCTGAGTTTATGTTCTTGCATAAAGATTCAGAATATACAATCAATTTAATTAAAGATGGAATTAGGTTATTTGCAAAAAATATGATTATGCAATTTAAAGAGGAACTTAAAACTGTTCCTGTTCATTTTGCCGGTTCAATTGCATATTTTTCTCAAAATGAAATTAACGAGGTGGCCAATGAAATGGGCTTTAAAGTTGGGAATTTTGAAAGAAGACCAATAGATGGGTTGGTTCCATTTCATACTAAGAATTTATAAATTCAAAAAAATCATAAAAGATTAACCTTTAAACAGAAATGTCTGTTTAAAGGTTTTTTTATTTAATCAATTTTAAATAGTTTAGAGTTTAAAATATGAAAGGGCATATAGCTATTTATATATCGAATAAAGACGATAAAAAATCATTGATTTCTAGAATTTTGCAAGGTAAGGTTGTAAATGAATTAAGTGATTTAAAGGGTGCCCTTTTTTCTGAAATTACCATCAACAAGTTTATTGAAGAAGAAAAACGTCATGGTATAGTTGATGTTGCTACTGCAAATAATAAGAGTTTAACCACCTCTTCTGAAGGTGAAAGAAAAAAGGCATTAATAAAACATATTGTTTCTACTGAACCGGAATACCTTATTGCAGATAATATTTTTGGAAATTTGGATGTTGAGGCTCAATATCAAATGGCATCCATCATAAAAACCTTAAGTAAAACTATTCCAATAGTACAAATAGCAAATAGAAAAGGAGAAATATTATCCTTTATTGATAAGGTTTATAAGCCAAAGGGAAAATCCATAGAAATAATAAGTGATTTTGAGAATTTAATTACTAAATCTTCTAAATTATTTATTCAAGATTTACCAAAGCCCTATAAAGAAGTAAGTGCAAATAGTAGTTCTTTGGTTAAGTTTAATAAAGTCTCTGTTTCATATTTTGAAAAACCAATTATTAAGGATATTTCTTGGGAGATAAAAGAAAAAGAATTTTGGCATTTAAAGGGGCCCAATGGTTCAGGAAAAAGCACCATATTGTCTTTAATAACTGGTGATAACCCTAAAGCATTTAATCAAGATATTCATCTTTTTGGAATTAAGAAAGGAAGTGGCGAAAGTGTTTGGGAAATTAAAAAGAAGATAGGCTACTTCACATCAGAAATGCTTCAAGGATTTAAAAGGTCTGATACTATTGAGAGAATGATAATTTCCGGTTTTTATGATTCTGTAGGATTATATAAATACCCAAATGAAAGCCAAATACTCCTTACACATCAATGGTTAAGATTGTTAAATATGTTTGATGTTAAGGATAGAAACTTTCAAACGCTTTCAAGTGGCCATAAACGTTTGGTTTTAATTGCAAGGGCTATGGTTAAGCATCCGCCATTACTTATTTTGGATGAGCCAACTAATGGTCTTGATGATTATGATTCTATTATTTTTGCAGAACTAATTAATAAAATAGCAAAAGAAAGTAATACGGCTATTTTATATGTTTCTCATCGTCAAGAAATCGGATTAAATCCAGATTTTATTTATGAATTAATCCCAAATAAATTGGGTTCTTCAGGAGAACGAATTACTTAGAATAAACCTTGTTTTCTTGTTCTGCAACTCTAATAAATGTGGTACGCTTTGTAAGTTCTTTTAGTCTACTAGCTCCAACATATGTACACGTACTTCTTAATCCACCTAAAATATCTTGAATGGTTGCATCCACATCACCTCTATAAGGAACTTCAACAGTTTTACCTTCGCTTGCTCTGTAATTAGCTACGCCACCAACATGTTTTTCCATAGCTGTAGAAGAACTCATTCCGTAAAATTGTCTATAGGTTTTACCATTTTTCTCAATACTTTTTCCACCACTTTCATTATGGCCAGCTAGCATACCACCAAGCATTACAAAATCTGCCCCAGCACCAAAAGCTTTAGCTATATCACCAGGAGTTGTACAACCACCATCACTAATAATTTGTCCACCTAAACCATGAGCAGCATCTGCACACTCAATAATAGCAGATAATTGTGGATAGCCTACACCTGTTTTTATTCTTGTTGTACAAACGGATCCTGGACCTATTCCTACTTTAACAATATCAGCTCCAGAAAGGAGTAATTCTTCAACCATTTCGCCGGTAACAACATTACCAGCTATTATTACCTTATCAGGGTAAAGTACTCTAGTTTTTTTTACAAAATCAGCAAATAATTCTGAATACCCATTTGCAACATCTATACAAATGAATTTTAAATTAGGATTATGCCTTAATATTTCAGCTAATTTTTCTGAGTCTTGTTGGCTAATGCCTGTACTTATAGCAATAAAATTGGAGTTTTCTTTTGTTAAATTCAAAGAGAAGGTATTCCAGTCTGAAATTGAGTAATGCTTATGGATAGCGGTAAAAATTTTTTTTTCAGATAAGGCTTTAAACATTTCAAATGTACCTACTGTATCCATGTTAGCTGCAATTATAGGAATACCTGACCAGGTGAAAGAACTGTGTAAAAATTTGAATTCCCTTTCTAGATTCACCTCAGATCTACTTTTTAATGTAGAACGTTTTGGACGAATCATTACGTCTTTAAACCCCAATTTAATATCATATTCTATTCTCATATTGGTATCATATTTTGTTATTTAAAATTACAATTTTTTAGTTAATATCTTTGATTTAATGCCAATGAATAAATCTTTTTATTTTGATAATTGTATATTTATAAACTAGTATTTTTTACACGTTTTTAAATGAATATTCTTTTAAAATATATAAGGTCTAACATAAAAAAGATTTTGTCTTTTTTTACTTTTTTATCAATTACAATAATACTTTTGTTAGGGTATGCTTTTTTAGAGAAGTTAATTGATATTGAGACTGTAATATTTTCTCTTTTTACATTGGCAATTGTTCAAATTTTTGTTTTACAATATTTTTTAAAAAATCAATTGAAAAATGATGTCATTAGGTCTAATCTCAGTACAAGAGTTCGTGAATTAAAGCAAGGCTTAAAAGAAACAGAAAGGCTACTAGAACATAAATCTATTTATTTAGCAAACATGAGTTATGAGGTTAGAACGCCTTTAAGTACAGTGCTAGGTATGCTGAATATGTTAAAGCAAACAGATTTGAATAGTGATCAACAGGCTCAAGTAGAAATTGCAGAATATTCTTCAAAGCATTTATTACAGTTGGTTAATATGGTAACCGATAATGCAAAAGTTGATAGTGAAGAAACACCTGAATTAAACTTTTTAGCCATAGACTTGGAATTAGACCTAACAAGACTTTTCAAAATTTTAGAGTATCAAGCTTGGGAAAAGGGCTTGAATTTTGATTTTAAGTTTTTATCTGAAGAAAAAGATAAGTTTCTGGTTTTAGGTGATTCTGCTCGTATACAACAGGTATTAATCAATTTAATTAACAATGCTATAAAGTTTACTAATTCTGGTAAAATCTCTATTATTGTTGATAAAACAGTCGGTATTGATAATGATCAAATAGTTACTTTTTATGTAAAAGATACTGGTGTTGGAATGAAGGCTGAAGAAGTAGGGCGTATTTTTGATAATTCAGGGAATTCTTATGATACATCTGATATTAAGGATTATAGGGGAGGTGGAATAGGTTTGCATATTGCTCATCAATTGGTTAAGCTTATGGGAGGCGAATTGAAACTTGAAACTAAGGAAAATGAGGGCTCCACTTTTTATTTTAGTTTGCAGCTTAAAAAGACATTAAACGTGAAAATTGAAGAAGCTGAAGTTCAACCAGTTTTACAAGATAAATTTAGTGTTTTGGTAGCAGAGGATAATAGAATGAACCAAAAAGTTATTAAGTTTTTATTAGAGCGTCAAGGTGCTGATTGTACCTTTGTTAAGAATGGTTTAGAAGCTTTAGAACTTTATAAGATATTGGATTTTGATATGGTGTTTATGGATATTTATATGCCAGATATGGATGGTTATGAAGCTACTAAGTCTATAAGAAAAACAGAAAAATACCAAACAAATAAAACGCCTATAATTGGGGTTTCTGCTAGTGCTTTTGAAGAGGATATTTCTAATGCAAAATTGGCAGGAATTGATGATTATTTGTCAAAACCCATTGAGGTAGAGAAACTTAAAAAACTGTTACTTAAATATTCAAGTAATATTTCTTTGGCATAATTTTATTTTTGAGCAATCATGCTAATTTCAACGTTTACATCTTTAGGGAGTCTAGCCACTTGAACAGTTTCTCTTGCCGGGGCCGTAGCTTCATTAAAGTAGCTTCCATAAACGTTGTTTATTAACCCAAAATCATCCATATCACTAATGAAAATGGAAGACTTAACCACATTTTCAAAAGTCATGTTAGCAGCTGCTAAAACAGCTTTTAAGTTTTGCATAACCTGATGTGTCTCAGACTCAATATTATCTATTACTAAGGCCCCGGTTTCAATATTTATAGCTATTTGACCAGACATGTATAGCGTATCATTTTTTAGAATGGCTTGATTATAAGGGCCTAAAGGTTCGGGGGCGCTTGAGGTTGTTATTATTGTTTTCATAATAATGAGATTATAAGTTTATGTCTGGTTGTCTCCGTTTTTCGTATTTTAAATCTTGTAAAATACTTGATTTAATTCCAATAAAGAAATTCCAAGATTTGTTAGCGCTAAAAGGTATCCAACTAAAATTCATTTTCCAACTTAATAGGTCTCTTGAAAATCGTAATTGAGTATAGGTAAATCCTTTGTTTTTTAAATCATAACCAGAGGATGCACCTACCGACCATTTCTGAGTTAATTCAATATCACCTGAAAACATAAGTGAATGGGATGATATTTCGTTCTGACGTCTAGAATTGGAATAATTCATAGAATATGCTAACCGTAAATTCCAAGGTATTTTATGGTTGAAGAAAGAAGTAGGTTCTTCTTCTTCCTTTTTTTTGTCGTCCTGATCTTCTTCTCTACCAATTTGTTGATTCGCAAAATCTAAATTTTTCGGTAATACATCGTCTGGGTTGTCGTTATTAACATCATTTTTATTCTTGCTGTTATCCTTACCCTTTCCCTTTCCTTCATTCGATATTGACCAACTTGTTGTTAAATTGGCACTTGTTAACCTAAATAAACTTCCGCCATTATCAATATTGTATTTATTTATTTTAGTGTTGTTATTGTCAAGGGCATATGGGTCTAAGGTAGCCCCAAAATTAATACTCATTTTGTTTTGAAAAAGCTGGGTGCTTCCACTTACTCTAACAGGACTCCATTGTAAAGAATCTGCCGCAAAATTATAGGAGCTAGAAAAGTTTAAACTGTTTAAAAGTTTAATCTTTTTATCTTCTGTAGCCGTACTATCCTTATCTTTTACTTTTGCTTCTAAGTTATTAGAAATAGAAATGCCCATGGAACTTGAGAAATTTCTATTAGGAGTACCAAAAATTGATTCTTCAAATCTAGTAAAATCTACATCTTCAGTAGTCAGTCCATCAGCACTAACAACTTCATATGTATCATAATACTTGTCAAATGCTGGATTTATATTATAGCTAATAGATGGCCGCATTACATGTCTAATAGCTTTAAGCTTAGGGTCTTTACCTTCCTTTTCAAAATTAAACATACCATAAATAGTAGTTCCTAAACTAGTGCTAAAATTATACGTTCTAAATGAATCAAATCCATTTATTGTTTCGGTTACTGTTTCTAGCTCTGTGGTGTCATAAAACTTATCTATCGTCTTAAATGTCCAAACTTCATTAAAATTAGCACTGGCGCTAACACTAAAATGATCAAAAATTTTAAAGTTTGTACTTAAAGGAATAGAGTGTTGAAACCCAGATTTGGCATCCTCAAACATTTCTTTTTTAAAGAATAAAGAATCAGTAGTTGTTATTCTATTTTCACCTCTAACACTATATTGAAAGTTTATGTTTTGAAGAATTCCTTTTTTAGTTCCTGATTTGGAAGCAAATGGGTACATTCTACCAACACTACCTTGAAAGGTGGGAAGTGTCATATTAATAGTTTCCGTGCTCGTGTTTTGAGAATGGGTAGCTGTTAAACTAAAATTAACAGCAGGTTCTCCTTGAAAGGTTTTAGAGTAAGATACCGATGATGATAAAGTATTGGTTAAATAATTACTACCTGAGTTAATTTGGTTTAAAGAGCTCTGATAATATGTACTACTACCTAAATTTACTGAAGCAGAAAACCTTGAATTCGGATTAGCCTTAGAGTCTTGACTGTGAGACCATCTTATATTATATATAGTATTTCTTGCATAATCAGAGAAGCCAAGTTCTGAAGTGATTAAGTTTTCATATCTAAAATTCACGTTGCCTCTAAACTTGTATCGTTTTGCGTATGAACTTTCTAAACGTAAACCGTAGCTACCATTGGTGTAATAATCGCCTAAAACAGCTAAGTCTACATAATCATTAATTGCAAAATAATAACCTCCATTTTGTAAAAAATAACCACGGTCATTCTGTTCTCCAAATGATGGAATTATTATTCCTGAGGTATGTTTTTCACTCTGAGGGAAAAAACTAAATGGCAACCAAACAGGGGTTGGTACATCATAAATATACATTTGAGCAGCTCCAGTTACAATTTTTTTACCAGGAACAATTTTTGCTTTAGAAAGTCTTATGTAATAATCAGGGTCTTCAAGATCTTCAGAGGTGGTATATTTGGCATTTCTAATAAAGTAAACCGAGTCATTTTCTTTTTTAGTAATATTCGCTATTACCGTACCGTCTCCTTGTTCCGTGACAGAATTGTATATCAAGGCTCTTTTGGTATCAGTATTAAAAATAATAGAGTCTGGTTCTACAATATTGCTACCTTCCGTAAGCACAGGTTTTTGAGTATAACCTCCTAAGGAGTCTTCTATTCCCTTTGCATAAACAGTATTTTTATTATAGTCTATTACAATGCTTCCAGCGGTAATATTCATATTACCATAATCAATTTTAGCATTTTTGTATAGATAAAGTTTTTGCTTTTTTTGATTAAATCTAGTGTAATCTGTTGCCGAATACTTCACTATATGTTCTAAAAGCTCTTTAGGTTTTATAGAATCAGTAGCCGTTGAGTCTTGACCTTTTTCAGTTATTTCAGGCGTATTAATTTTATCAATGTCATCAGCATCAATAACCAAAGAATCTTTAACAGGATTTCCTATAATAGGCTTGGGTTTTTGAGGTATGTCTTGACCATGGCTTAAAGTGTTAATAAACACTGTAAAACTTAGAGCAAAAAGTATTTTAAAGTTGTTTCTATGCAACGCTTTTAGTGTATTTTTGTAAAAGTATGGCTCGGTTTTTGAAATGCCAAAATTACATATATTTTTTCTGTGTTTGATTTAAATTTTAAAATAAAATCAAGACCCAAAGAAATGAGTAATAAACCGAGTTTTTTATCCGTTTATAATAGTTATGCAAACGTACAGATTATCCCTTTTCGTATTAATTATAACAGTATTAACATTTTCTTTTAATTTACCTGTTTATGGGCAATCTGCCTCTAATCCGTTTGTGATAATGATTGACCCAGGTCATGGAGGCAGAGATACCGGAACACCGGGAACTGGTCGGTATAAAGCTACTGAGAAAGACATTGCTCTAGATGTTTCATTAGCTTTAGGAAAAATGATAAACGAAAAATTGTCTAATGTTAAGGTAGTTTATACAAGAGATAAAGATGTTTTTCCTACTTTAAATGGGAGAGCGATTGCAGCAAACAAAAAAGACGTTGACTTATTCATTTCTATTCATTGCAATGCCCAGCCTGGAAAGAAAGGAACGGCCTATGGTTCTGAAACTTTTGTATTAGGAACAACTAAGAATAAGCAAAATTTAGAAGTAGCCAAACGAGAGAATAGTGTAATGGCACTAGAGGAAAATACTGAGGTATATAAAGAATTTAACTCTAGCTCACCTGAATTTTTATTAGGTCTTGAATTGGCTCAAGAAGCATATTTAGATCATAGTATTAAGTTAGCCAGATTCATTGAGGATGAATTTCAGATAACGGCAAAAAGAAGGAGTAGAGGCGTAAAACAGAACATTTTTTATGTTTTGGCTTATACCTACATGCCTAGTGTTTTAGTAGAACTTGGTTTTTTAACTCACAAGAAAGAGGAGGACTTTTTGAACTCTAAGCATGGGAAGAATTTAATGACTAAATCTTTGTTCATTGCTGTTGAAAAGTATTTAAAATATCTTAATATTAATGCTAAGGAGACGGTTGCTTTTGTTGAGGATAAAGAAGTAGAGCAGGTCTCAAATCATATAGAATTTAAAGTACAAATAGCGGCAAGTTCTAAGGCCATAGAAACAAAGGCTTATAATTTTAAAGGGTTAAACAAAATATCAAGAATTAAAGAAGGTAGCCTTTATAAATACTTTTATGGAAGCACAACTAATTATGAAGTAACAAAACAATTAGAGGAGGAAGCTCGCAATAAAGGCTATGGTTCAAGTTTTGTTGTTGCGTTTAAAGATGGAAAAAAAATACCGTTAATAGAGGCTTTAAAAACTATGGCTAATTAATTCTGTTCTTTTTAAATTTATTTTAAATTTGTTTTTAAATGCATTTATTTCAAAATGAATCTTAATGTTCTAAAATTTTATAGATTATAAGATTGATTAGATTAATTACATCTACCCAAATCAATTAAACAACAACCGCCAGATGAAAATATCAAAAGAAGTAAAAACAGCTGTATTAGTACTTTCAGGAATAGTGCTCTTAATTTTTGGTTATAATTATTTAAAAGGACAAAATTTACTAGATTCTTCAAGGGTTTTTATTACAGAATATCATAATGTTGAAGGTTTAACTCCGTCAATGCCAGTTACCATTAGCGGTAAGGTTGTAGGTAAAGTTTCTAAAATAAATTTTAAAAATGATGGTTCAGCAGACTTAATGGTTGAATTATTAGTTGATACCGATTACCAGTTTTCAAAAAACAGTAAAGCTGAATTGTACGAAACCGGTTTAATAGGCGGAAAGGCAGTAGCAATTATGCCAGCTTTTGATGGTGCTGAAAACGCTAAGTCTGGAGACAAATTGGAAGGAACTTTAAAAGCTGGTTTAAGTGAATTGGTAAATCAAAAGTTAACACCACTACAAGATAAATTAGGTAGTATGTTAGTAAGTGCTGATGCGCTTCTTAAAAATATAAATACACTTTTGGATGATAAAACTAAATCTAGTTTGAAAGCTAGTATTTCTGGTTTAAATGAAACTATAGTAGAGTTTAAAGTTACTGCCAAATCTTTAAACGGATTAATAGCAGATAATGATAGTTCTTTAAATAAATCTTTAAAGAATGTTGAAACAATTACCGCTAACTTTTCAACTGTTTCAGATTCTATTGCCAATTCTAATGTAGGGGAGACTATTAAAAATTTAGAGTCAACACTAAAGAAGTTTAATAGTATTCTTGGAAATATAGAAAGTGGTGAAGGCTCTATGGGCAAACTTCTTAAAGATGAGGCTTTATATAATAACCTAGAAGGGGCTACAGGAGAGCTAGAGGCGCTTTTAAAAGATATTAAACTGCATCCAAAACGCTATTTTAGAATACTATCTAAAAAAGAAATCCCTTACTCAGAAGAAGAAACTAAATAATATGACGTATTTGCCAAACATAATTTTTGCAATTCTACTAATATTAGGAATTGGTTATTTTACAAAAAACGTAAAAAAGCTAATTAGGAATATTAAGCTAGGTCAAGATGTTGATGTAAGCGATAATAAATCACAGCGCCTTAAAAACATGATGATGATTGCCTTTGGGCAAAGTAAAATGGTGCGTCGTCCCGTAGCAGGAGTTTTACACGCTATTGTTTATGTGGGGTTTATAGTTATCAATATTGAAGTGTTAGAAATTATTATTGATGGGGTGTTAGGTACACATAGAGCATTTTCAGGTATTGTTAATGTCTATGGTATTTTAATAGGGGTTTTTGAAATACTGGCAGTGTTAGTTTTAGTTTCAGTCATTGTTTTTTGGATAAGAAGAAACATTATTAAACTAGCACGTTTCTGGAAAAGTGAAATGACTAGTTGGCCAAAAAACGATGCCAATTATATCTTGTACTTTGAAATGGTACTTATGACCTTATTCTTAGTTATGAATGCAACAGATATAACATTTCAAAACATGAACAATGGTAACCTAATCAGTCAATATATAGCGCCATGGTTTAGTACCATACCAGAAAACACGTTACCCATTATTGAAAGAAGTGCTTGGTGGCTTCACATTATTGGTATTTTAATCTTTTTAAACTATCTGTATTTTTCTAAGCATTTACATATATTACTGGCTTTTCCCAACACTTATTATGGGAGTTTAAAACCAAAAGGGCAGTTTAATAATTTAGATTCAGTTACTAATGAAGTTAAATTAATGATGGACCCTAATGCAGATCCATTTGCTGCTCCGGCAGAAGATTCAGAATCAGAAGAACCAGCAAAATTTGGAGCTAGTGATGTGCAAGATTTAAGTTGGTTACAATTACTTAACGCATATACTTGTACAGAATGTGGCAGATGTACTTCATCTTGTCCAGCTAATTTAACTGGTAAAAAACTATCTCCTCGTAAGATTATGATGGATACTAGGGATAGGTTAGAAGAAGTTGGTAAAAATATTGATTCTAACGGAGAGTTTAAAGATGATGGTAAGCAATTATTAGGAGATTATATAAGTCATGAAGAGCTTTGGGCTTGTACCACATGTAATGCCTGTGTTGAAGAATGTCCAGTTAGTATAGATCCATTGTCTATAATTTTAGATATGCGTCGTTATTTGGTTATGGAGCAAAGTGCTGCACCTACAGAATTGAATAATATGATGAGCAATATTGAAAATAACGGAGCACCATGGCCTTATAATCAAATGGATAGGTTAAACTGGAAGGAAGATTAGTAGTTGAAATTAGCAGGAATGAATTATATTTTAAAGTTTGTATTGGCATTTAGTTTCCTATTAGGAAGTGTTAATGTTATTAGCTCACAAAATTCATCAAAAGATTTGTCTGTTTTAGTTGATAAAATGTTTAGTGATGTTATAAACAAAGATTTTGAATCTTTATTAGACATGACACATCCAAAGGTTTATGACATTTTGCCTAGAGCTAAAATGTTATCTGTAATAAAAATGATGTTTGAAGGAAATGAAGAATATTCAATTGAAACTGCTAAAGAAGCTCCAGAATATGTTGTTTCTGAAATTTATAAAGGCAAATCAAATAATTTGGAATATGCCTTTGTTTCATATGATATGGATATGAAAATGACATTTAAAAGTCAAGAGTTTGATGATGAAGCCATAAAAATGATGACAACTATGATGAAAGCACAAGGTATGGATGTTGAGTTTGTTTCATCTAATACACTTGAAGCAATAGTGAAAAACAGTATGACAATTCTTTTAAAAGAAGATGCTACAGAGGGTAAATGGGTACTACTTAATTATGATGCAGACTCGCCTTTATTCTATCAAGTGGTATCATCAGATTTAGTTGAAAAAGCAAAAAAATATAAACAAGACTTGATGCTGGTTAGCAAAAAGCAAAGTGAAACTAATTAAACCAAGAAGGTATGATTGTAAAAACAATGGAAGACTTTATGGCAGAAGGCAAGAAACCTGAGGTTTTGTTTTGGGTTGGTTCAGCTGGTAGTTTTGATGATAGAGCAAAAAAAATAACAAAGGCATTTGTTAAAATTCTTAATAAAGCCAATGTTGATTTTGCAGTATTAGGTACAGAAGAAAGTTGTACTGGCGATGTTGCAAAACGTGCTGGTAATGAGTTCTTATTTCAGATGCAAGCTTTAATGAATATTGAAGTTTTAAATGCTTACGAAATAAATAAGATAGTTACATGTGACCCGCATTCTTTTAATTGTTTAAAAAATGAATACCCTAGTTTAGGAGGAAATTATGAGGTACTTCATCATACTCAGTTTATTCAAGAATTAATTAAATCGGGGCGCTTAACTTTAAAAGGTAATTTGTATAAAGGAAAACGTATTACTTTTCATGATCCTTGTTACCTTGGGAGAGCTAATAGTGAATATGATGCGCCAAGGGAAGTGCTTAAGAGTACAAATGCAAGTATTGTTGAAATGAAACGACATAAACTTAATGCCTTATGTTGTGGAGCAGGAGGGGCGCAAATGTTCAAGGAGCCAGAAAAAGGAGATAAGGATATAAACGTTTTAAGAACCGAAGATGCTTTAAAAACTAACCCTAATATAATTGCAACAGGTTGCCCTTATTGTAATACTATGATGACTGATGGTGTTAAAGCAAAAGAGAAAGAAGCAGAGATTTCAGTTTTAGATATTGCTGAACTCATTGCTAATTCTGAAGAACTATAAGTATGGAAAGTAAAATATGTCCGGCTTGTAAAAATGAAAACTTAAGTAGAGCAGATAATTGTCAAATATGTGAATTTCCATTTACTGGAAGTGAAAAAGAAAAATCGCTTCATATAGGGAAGTTTATTAGTGATAAAGGAATTATTATTGATTCTGAAGATTCTTTAAATAAGAGTAGAAACTTACTTTTTTTAGCAGCAGGTTTTTATATTTTAGGCGCTATTATCAATTACTCTCTATTACTGAATAATTTGTTTGCCTTAGTTTTTAATGTAGTGGTAATATTGATTATTGTGGTAAGTGGGGTACTCTTAAAAAAATCTCCCCTAATTTTTTTGTCAATACCTTTAATTTTATTGATAACCATTTATGCTATTAATTATTTAGCAGATCCAAATACATTAATTAATGGGATTATTTTTAAAATGATAATTTTAGGAAGTTTAGGATATAGTATATATAATTATTTAGCTTCGAAGAAATTTAAGAAGAAATACAATTTATAGCCATTTAAACAAGCATGCTAGTAGATTTTAAAACATTACCAGAAGAATCAAGAGTTTGGGTTTACCAAGCCAATCGTTCATTCACAGAAGAAGAAATAGCTGAAATTTCAGATAAATTAGAGACTTTTATTGAAAACTGGACTGCTCATGGAGGTGATCTACATTCTGGTTTTCAAATAAAATATAAAAGATTCATCATTATTGGGTTAAATCAAGATTTAAATGCAGCTACAGGTTGCTCAATAGATGCATCTGTACATTTTATTCAACAATTAGAAAAAGAATATAATGTAGATTTAATGGATAAAATGAATGTGTCATACAAGCAAGGTGAGTTTATAGCATATAAATCACTCGCAGATTTCAAAAAAATGGCTAAAGATAGAGCGGTTTCAAAGAAAACCATTGTCTTTAATAACCTTGTTACTAATATTGCTGAATTAAATGACAATTGGGAAGTTCCCGCAAGTGATAGCTGGCATAACCGATTTCTTAAATAAATTTTATTTCACTTCTTTTCATATTTCAGATAGAATGTTGATTTTTACAGCTTTTAAAGCGCAATTCTAAAAAAATGGCTAAAGATATTTTCTTATTAAATATTTCAGGACAAGATAAACCTGGATTAACCTCTGGATTAACCTCAGTATTGGCAGAATATGGTGCTAAGGTTTTAGATATTGGTCAGGCAAATATCCATGATACTTTGTCTTTGGGTATCATGTTTGAAATTCCAAAAGGCAAAAAATCTGCTGCAGTATTAAAGGATTTGTTGTTTAAGGCCTATGAACTTGGGCTTACTGCAAAATTTACACCTATTTCTTTAAATGACTATGAAGATTGGGTAAGTCTTCAAGGAAAAGATAGATACATTGTAACCATTTTAGGAGAGAAACTGGCTGCTGAACAAATTTCTGAGGTTACTAAAATAGTTTCAGAGAAGGGATTAAATATTGATGCTATTAAACGTCTTACTGGTCGTTTGTCTTTAGTCAAAGAAGAGGAATACCCTAGAGCGTCTATTCAACTTTCTATTAGAGGAAAAATAGACAGTAAAGCAGAGTTTACAGAAAAATTCATGCAAATTTCACAGGAATTAGATGTAGATATTGCATTTCAGGAAGATAATATCTATAGAAGAAACAGACGATTAGTATGTTTTGATATGGATTCTACGCTTATTCAGACTGAAGTTATTGATGAATTAGCTGAATTGGCTGGTGTAGGTGAACAGGTAAAGGCCATTACAGAATCTGCAATGCAAGGTGAAATAGATTTTAATGAGAGTTTCAAAAAACGAATGAAGCTTTTAGAGGGACTAAGTGAAGAAGTGTTGCATAATGTAGCTGTTAACCTACCTATTACCAAAGGTGCAAAAAGACTAATTGATACTTTAAAAAGTTATGGGTTTAAAACCGCTATTTTATCTGGTGGATTTACATATTTTGGTCATTATTTACAAGAGCAACTTGGTATAGATTATGTATATGCTAACCAGTTAGAAATTAAAGATGGTGCTCTAACAGGGAACTATTTAGGCGAAATTGTAAATGGGGAGAAAAAAGCAGAATATCTTAGTGAAATAGCTAAAAAAGAAGGTATAGATATTAGCCAGACAATTGCTGTTGGCGATGGAGCAAACGATTTACCTATGCTTAATCTTGCTGGTTTAGGAATTGCATTTCATGCCAAACCTACTGTTAAAGAAAATGCTGAAAGTTCTATTTCTAGTATAGGTTTAGATGGTGTGCTTTACCTTTTAGGGTATCATGATAGGCATATTGACCTTATAGAATAAAACCATAAATGGTTAATTTCTTATTTATAAAACTATCTTAAAGTCTTTTTATCTTGTTGCTAAAAGTAGTATTTTGGCATGATTATTAATATTAAGTACCTAGTATTAATAATGCTTAACAAATCTTTTATGCGTCAAATCTTAATTGTTCTAACTTCTCTTTTTATTTTAAATACTGTTCAAAGTCAATCGGTTTCTAATCCTTTACTTTCTACAGATGCTGAAGCCCAAAAAAAATGGGTAGATAGTATTTATAATACCTTGTCCTTAAAAGAGAAAGTGGGTCAACTTTACATGGTTCAGGTTATGTCTAATCAAGACATGTTAACCAAAAACAAAATTGTTAAGTTAATACAAGATCATCATATTGGAGGAATTATTTATTCAAATGGCGGTCCTGTAAAGCAAGCCAAGTTAAACAATGAGTTACAGTCTATTTCTAAAATACCCATGCTTATTGGAATGGATGCTGAATGGGGCTTAAGTATGAGGCTTGATTCTACCTATGCTTTCCCTTGGAATATGACATTGGGGGCTATAAAGGATAATGCCCTAGTAGAAAAAACTGGAAGACATATTGGAGAACATTGTAAACGCATTGGTGTACATTTTAATTTTGCCCCCGTTGTAGATATAAATACCAATCCTAAAAACCCTATTATTGGCAATAGATCTTTTGGAGAAAGTAGAGATAACGTAACAGAAAAAGCTATAGCTTTTATGAACGGAATGCAAAGTGCAGGAGTGTTGGCTAACGCTAAGCATTTTCCAGGTCATGGAGATACAGATCAAGACTCCCATAAAACCTTACCCACTATTAATTTTGATAAAAAACGGATAGACTCTGTAGAGTTGTACCCTTATAAAAAACTTATTAAAGAAGGGCTTTCAAGTGTTATGGTTGCTCATTTAAATGTACCAAGTTTAGAAGATAAGACAGGATATCCTTCATCATTATCAAAAAATATAGTCACCAATATTTTAAAAGAAAATTTAGGTTTTCAAGGACTTATTTTTACAGATGCATTAACTATGAAAGGTGCTGCAGATTTTGATTTAACAGGAGAAATAGATGTGGCAGCTTTTAAGGCAGGAAATGATGTTATGCTAATGTCCGAAGATGTTGAGGTTGGTATTTTAAAAATAGTTAGAGCTTACAATAACGGCGAAATTACAGAGGCACGATTAGAACATTCAGTTAAAAAAATTCTTCAAGCCAAGTATAAAGTTGGATTGGATAATTATGAGCCTATTGGGTTATATAATCTAAACAAAGATTTGAATAGGTTAGAAGATGATCTGTTGTACGAAGAACTTATAGAAAATGCTATAACCATTGTTAAAAACAAAAATGATTTACTTCCTCTAAGGCAGTTGGAAACTAAAAAAATAGCCTATGTTCAAATGGGAGATGATAATGGTTCTGCATTTTTAAATGAGTTAAGAAAATACACAAAAGTTCATCATGTAAAATCAGAAATGCTAGATGATTTAATGGGTAAATTAAGAGCATATAATACGGTTGTAATTGGTTTACACAAGTCTAATGCCAATCCATGGAAATCGCATAAGTTTACCGATAAAGAATTAGTCTGGCTGCAAGAAATTGCAAGAACCCATGATGTGATTTTAGATGTTTTTGTTAAGCCTTATACTTTAACAGATATTAAAACCATTGAAAATTTTGAAAGTATTGTGGTTAGTTATCAAAATAGTAAGATAGCCCAACAAAAGTCGGCTCAAATTATTTTTGGAGCTTTGAAATCTAAAGGAAGTTTACCGGTGTCAGCAGGTACATTTTTTAAAGAAGGTGATGGGATTATATTAAATGAAATTAAAAGGTTGGGATATGCCTTACCTGAACGCGTTGGCGTAAGCTCGGAGAAATTAAAAAAAGTAGATTCTATAGCACAGTCTGCAGTAAACCGTAATATGACCCCTGGTATTCAATTGTTAATAGCCAGAAAAGGAAAAGTTATTTATAATAAAAATTTTGGAAAGCATACCTATGAGGGGAAAGAGAAAGTTGGCTTTGATGATATTTATGACTTGGCTTCCTTAACTAAGATATTAGCTACTTTACCGTTATTAATGGAAATGGTAGAAGATGGTTTAGTGTCATTAGATACTAAACTCTCTGAAATTTTACCAGAATATAAAGGGTCTAATAAGGAAGATATTTCTATAAAAAAAATGCTTTCTCATTATGCTAGATTGAGACCATGGGAGCCATTTTATTATCATACCTTAGATACGGTAACCAAGAAACCAAGTGAGAAATATTACAGAAAAAGTAGAACGAATAATTTTAATATTGAAGTCACTAAAAACCTTTATTTAAGGTCTGATTATCAAGATTCTATTCAGAAAATAATAAGAGAATCAGAATTGTTGGATAGATTAAAATATCGCTACAGTGATTTTCCTTATTATATTTTAAAGAAATTTATAGAAACTCATTACGACAAAGGTTTAGATGAGTTGGTGCAAGAGCATTTTTATCAACCATTAGGTGCAAATAATACTTTGTATAATCCATATCATACCATTAGTAATAAGAAGATTGTACCAACTGAAGTTGATGATTATTATAGGCACCAAAAGATTCACGGGTTTGTTCATGATATGGGAGCTGCAATGCAAAATGGTGTAGGAGGGCATGCAGGCGTATTTAGCAATGCTAATGATGTTGCTAAAATTATGCAGTTGTTTTTGCAAAAGGGTTTTTATGGTGGTAAGCGTTATTTAAAACCAGAAACCATTGATAAGTTTAATACGTGTTACTTTTGTGAAAAGGATAATAGGCGAGGGGTGGGTTTTGATAAACCGCAGTTAGAGGATGAAGGACCAACATGTGGCTGTGTGTCTATGACGAGCTTTGGACACTCTGGCTTTACAGGAACTTATGCATGGGCAGATCCTGAAGCTGAATTGGTTTATGTTTTTTTGGCCAATAGAACTTATCCTAAAGCTGGAAAAAACCTGTTGTTACGAGAAAATATTAGAACCGAAATACAACGCTTCATTTATGAAGCTATAGAAGATTAAATTATGAACATAGGGATTGTTTGTTATCCTACATTTGGAGGAAGTGGTGTTGTTGCTACAGAACTTGGTTTAGAATTATCTAAACGCGGGCATGAAATTCATTTTATTACATATAGTCAACCGGTTAGACTTGAGTTGATAAGTAATAATGTTCATTATCATGAGGTTAATGTTCCTGAATACCCTTTGTTTCATTATCAACCTTATGAATTGGCATTATCAAGTAAGTTGGTAGATATGGTGAAGCTTCACAAAATTGAAATTCTTCATGTTCACTATGCTATTCCACATGCCTATGCGGCGTATATGGCAAAAAAAATGCTTAAGGAAGAAGGTATTCATTTACCAATTGTTACCACACTTCATGGAACAGATATAACCTTAGTTGGAAGTCATCCGTTTTATAAACCAGCAGTAACATTTAGTATTAATAAGTCTGATGCGGTAACGGCGGTATCAGAAGACTTAAAAAAGGATACTTTGCGTTTATTCGATATTAAAAATGAGATTAACGTTGTTCCTAATTTTATTGATTTAGATAAATACAGTAAAAAGTTTAAGGACTGTCAACGTGGAATGATGGCGGATGAGGATGAAAAAATAATTACACATATAAGTAATTTAAGACCAGTAAAAAGGGTACAGGATGTAATTAGTGTATTTTATAATATTCAAAAAGAGTTACCTGCTAAATTGATGTTTATTGGTGAAGGCCCAGAAAAAGAAAATGTTGAAAAGCGTTGTATGGAGTTAGGTATTATTGATAAGGTTATTTTCTTTGGAAGAAGTAATGAAATAGATAAAATTCTTTGTTTTAGCGATTTGTTTTTACTGCCTTCGCTTACTGAAAGTTTTGGATTAGCGGCTTTAGAGGCTATGGCGTCTGGTGTTCCTGTTATTTCTAGTAATACAGGGGGTATTCCAGAAGTTAATATTCATGGGTATTCTGGTTTCTTAAGCAATGTTGGTGATGTAGAAGATATGACTAAAAACGCTCTTCATATTTTAAGCGATAATCAGAGGTTAAAGACTTTTAAAGATAATGCTAGGGCTCAATCCTTGAAATTTGATTTACATAAAATTGTACCTCAATATGAAGCTATTTATGAAGACACTTTAACTAAGTGTTTAGTGCTTTAGTTAAACATGCTGATCTATCAGAATTGTATTTCCATCAGGATCTGAAACCACAAAACTTGCTGGTCCTGTTTTAGACTCATCAGCTTCATTGATAGGTTGAATGCCATTTGATTTTAAATGCTTTTGAATGGTTCTAACATCATCAAAGGATTCCAACGAGTTAGCGTTTTCATCCCACCCAGGATTAAACGTTAGAATATTATTTTCAAACATACCTTGAAATAAACCAATTAATGCATTGTTGTTTTTCATTATGAGATAGTTTTTTTCAATATCTCCAGCAAACACTTCAAAGCCTAAAGTTTCATAAAATTCTTTTGATTTGTGTATGTCCTGAACAGCAAGACTCACAGAAAAAGCACCTAGTTTCATCTGTTTAGATTTTTTGTTTTTATAAATGTACCAAAAAAACTAAACACCTAATGTTGGTAAATGTTTTACTTTATGATAGGTTAAGGTGGCTTTAATGCAAGCTTTTAATGGTTCTATTTCCAACTCATCATTAACATGAAAAATAATAGCTCGTTTACCCTCGAACTTAAATGTGTTTTTGAAAATACTTCTAAAAGTAGACACCAATCTGCTTGTGCATTGAAAATACATGGCATATTGATTTGGGGTTTTTGATTTCCAATCAATTCTTAATGTGCTTCCATGTTTAGTGACATAACTAGGTTCTCCCCATTTTAGGGTTTCCTCTAATGTGTTAAGGTTATCAATTTCTTCTGCAGTTTTTATAATTAGAGAGCGAAGAGCAAACATTTTATCCTTAATAGGTTCAGGATAGTTTAAAAAAACCGATTCAACTTTTATGTTTGTTTTAAAGTTCAAAATACTTGAAATGAATTTATAATATAGATATCAAGTTAATAAAAAAACCTCACGATAGTGAGGTTTTTTTATTATCATATTTTTCAATTTAGAACTGATAACGAATACTAAGTGCAATATCAAAATCTAAATCATTATTGTCATATAAATCTTCTCCGAACCCTATTTCTGGCCTAAAGTCTAAGGATAATAGTAAAGGAATTTCAAAAGCATATTCAATACCAATATCACCAGCGGCAAAAATAAAAGTATCAGTATCATCTATTCCTGGGGTATTTATACTAAAAGAACCAATACCACCACCAGCACCTACGTACCAGTTAAAAGCACCATCTAAAGGCATGACCCATTGGTATAAACCAGCTAACTTAAAGCCATCATAATTATTTCCATCTCTCCAACCTAAATCTAATTCTAATCTATTCTCCTCGCTTAATTTTCTTTGATATGATATTTCAGCTCCTAAGCCATTACTATCTCCTAACCTTAAACCAATAGCGTTATCTGCTATATTTTGCGCATTTGTTGTAAATGCAAATCCTATAACCGCAAATGATAATAAAAATAATTTCTTCATAAGTTTAATTTTTGTTGTTCAAAATTTAGTACTACTAATTAAATACGTTGTTTTTTCTAATTCAGATTAGTTATACAAAAATAACGCCAAAGAAGTTGGAATATTTAATATTTAATAAATAATTGTTTGTGAAGATTTTCAACATATTATAAAACAATTCATTGAAAAAATAAATTATTTGCTTTTATGTTTATCAACTATGGTTATGGCTGCAATTAAGTCTTTAATTTCAAGATCTTTCACAGCTTCATCTGTATAAAAAGGTGCCAATTTGTCTTTATTATAGTTGTAAATTTTCCAGCGTTTAAACTGGTATTCTAAAGCAGTAAAGTTTTCAACCCAATCTCCTGAGTTTAAATACATGGTTTTACCATTTTTATTTTCCTTGAATTCCATTTTTGGTTGATGAATATGACCGCAAACAACATAGTCATATTCATTTTCAATAGCTAAATCAGATATTACAGTTTCGTAATCATTTATAAATTTAACTGCCTTTTTTACGCTGTTTTTTATTCTTTTAGATAATGAATAACGTTCTTTACCTCTTTTTTCTAAATACCAATTAATCAGTCTATTTAATAGAATGAGTAAATCATAACCATATCCCCCAAGTTTTGCCAACCATTTAGCTTGTTGTATAGATACATCAAAAACATCGCCATGAAAAAACCATCCCTTTTTTCCATCCATTTCTAATACAAGTTTATCTACAATAGATATATTTCCAATGTTAGTGCCGCTAAATTTTCTTAGCATTTCATCATGATTACCAGTTATGTAGTATACTTCAACACCATCTGCCGCAAAATCCATAATTTTTTTAATTACCTTCAAATGAGATTTAGGAAAGTACCGTTTACTAAATTGCCAAATATCAATTATATCACCATTTAGTATTAATTTTTTTGGGTTAATACTGTTTAAATAGGTGAGTAAATGTTTTGCATGACAACCGTATGTTCCTAAATGAACATCAGATATTACAGCAATTTCTATTTTTCTTTTAATTTTCAATATAAGCGTAACTTAGAACGGTACAAATAACTACATTTACTATTATGTGAAGTTTACCTTATAATTATCTAATTATGAGTATATTGTTAAGCAATTGTTATGGTATAAATTAGGCCATAAAGTTTTATAGAATTTCATCAATTTAGGTTTTATTATTTCCATTAAATGAATTGATATTGCTTAAAATTGATGTTAGTTTGATTTTTGTTTCTCTTAGAATAGATTTACTTTAGCAAAAATTTTTAGACATGGCTGGTAATTCCTTTGGAAAACTATTTAATTTAACTACTTACGGAGAGTCTCATGGTACTGCTTTAGGCGGAGTTATTGATGGGTGTCCTCCTGGAATTGAATTAGATTTAGCTGCTATACAACAGGAGTTAGATAGACGTAAGCCAGGGCAATCAGCTATTGTAACACAACGTAAGGAGCCAGATACGGTTAAATTTCATTCAGGAATTTTTGAGGGTAAAACTACCGGTACGCCAATAGGTTTTGTTATTGAAAATACTAACCAAAAATCTCACGATTACTCACATATAAAAGATAGTTACCGTCCAAGTCACGCAGATTATACATACGACCAAAAATATGGTATAAGAGATTACCGTGGTGGCGGACGTAGTTCTGCAAGAGAAACCTCATGTAGAGTTGTAGCAGGAGCTATTGCTAAGCAGCTACTTAAAAATGTAGAAATTACTGCTTATGTATCTAGTGTTGGTACTATGAAATTGAATAAACCATATACGGAATTAGACTTAGCTAACGCAGAAACTAATATTGTAAGGTGTCCTGATACAGAAATGGCTTCTAAAATGGAAAGCTATATAAAGGAAGTGCGCGGTAAAGGAGATACTGTTGGTGGTGTTGTTAGCTGTGTTATCAAAAATGTGCCAGTAGGTTTGGGTGAACCTGTATTTGATAAACTACATGCCGAATTAGGTAAGGCAATGTTATCCATCAATGCCGTAAAAGGTTTTGAGTATGGTAGTGGTTTTCAGGGAAGTACTATGTATGGTAGCGACCATAATGATGCTTTTAACAATGATGGTTCTACAAAAACCAATTATTCTGGCGGAATTCAAGGTGGTATTAGTAATGGTATGGATATATATTTTAGTGTAGCATTTAAACCTGTAGCTACATTAATTCAAAAATATGAAACCATAGATAAACATGGTAATACTGTAGAAATGCAAGGTAAAGGGCGTCATGACCCTTGTGTAGTTCCACGTGCAGTGCCAATTGTTGAGGCTATGGCAGCTTTAGTTTTGGCAGACTTTTATTTAATTAATAAAATGTATTCTTAGAAGCTGTTTCCCGCTTTCAGTAGTCGCTTTTTTAATGCTAAAAAGAGCTCCAACAAATACTTCAATCGGGGCTAGGGTTTTTGTTGTTATCTATTATTTCGGCTAGAAATGTTTATATTTATAAGTAATCCAACCAACCTATGCTATATTACTGGTTACATATTATATATGTTTATATTGGTTCTAAATTTTTGTGGAAGCGTGTTAATTTAGCCAAAGACTTCTCTAGGATAAGGCGTGTTAGTGTTTTAGATTGTGATGCCTTTAGGTTTATGGCAAATTCTAAGTATTTCTATTACATGGATTTAATCCGACTAGAAATTACTTTTCGCACAGATTTGTATAAAAACACTATTAAGAAAGGAAAGTATCCTGTAATTGGTTCTCAAAAAATAATTTATAAAAAACCTTTAAAACGGTGGACAAAATTTAAAATCACCCTTATTTTAGAAGGATGGGATGATAATTGGGTATATCATCGTCAGGTTTTTTCTAGAAATAATGAAGTTTATGCTATTGGCTTTACTAAAGTGGGATTTTGGTATAAACATAAAATTCAAGACATTAAACCTATTATTTTAGAGAGTGGAATTACCCAAGATGAAATGCCAGTTTCAGAAGAGGTTTTAAACTTTTTCACCAACGATTATAATATTTTAAAAACGTCTAAAAAATGAATCAACCTTTAGGTAGCCCTATTGTTTCTGTTAAATGGCTTTATAGTAATTTAGAAAACCCCAATTTGGTTGTTTTAGATGGTACAATAAACAAGATTTTTAATACTGAAACCCAACAAATACCAAAGGCTCGTTTTTTTGATATTAAGAAAAAATTTAGTGATATAACGGGTGAATTTCCAAGTACTTTCCCTTCAGAGTTTCAATTTCAAGAAGAAGCCAGAAATTTAGGTATCAATAATAATAGTATCATTGTGGTTTACGATGATAAAGGTATTTATTCCAGCGCACGTGTTTGGTGGCTCTTTAAAGCATTTGGTTATAATAAGGTTTCGGTTTTAAATGGCGGATTCCCAGAATGGACAAAACAAGGGTTACCAAAAGAAAGTATGGCACAGTTTATTGGAGAAAAAGGTGACTTTAAGGCTAATTTGCAGCCTGGTTATATGACTTTTTTTAATGGTATGCAAAAGGCTTCTAAAACAAAATCACATACCATAATAGATGCGCGTTCTAGCGTACGTTTTAATTGTGAAGTTCTAGAACCAAGAGAAGGGTTGCGGTCTGGCACGATACCAAATTCTATCAATTTACCTTTTACCGATTTATTAGAAAACGGGTTATTAAAAGACAAAGCAGATTTAAAGACCATTTTCGCTTCTAAAATCACAGATGAAACCAAAGCGGTTATATTTTCTTGTGGCTCTGGTATTACGGCTTGTGTGTTAGCACTAGGGGCAGAAATTGCAGGGTATAAAAACCTAGTAGTTTATGATGGTTCTTGGACCGAGTGGGGGAGTTTGCAACCAGTTAGGTGAATTTTTAACGAACATTTAGGGGTGTTAAAAAAGCATTTATTTATTCATAATTTGTGTTGCTTCCCACACATATTCTTTTCCAAACTCTCCGAAATAACTGATATATTTTCCGTTACTTGAAATAACAACAAAACTGTAACATGGATAATGGTATTCAAAAAAAAGTTTCTCAATAGTCTGTTCTGGGTCTTTATACCAAGTTAAAACTTCGTCATATTTTTCCAATCCATCATTATCTTTATAAATATAAATTGGTTTGGTTTGTGCAATTTGATTGATTCCATCTTCTAATTGTTCGTACCAAATTCTTATAGATTCTTTTGTTGCTAAGCCACTTGAATTACATGGGTCTTTTCCTGGGTAGTAAATTATTACTAAAGGTTTAGTAGAGTCTAATTCTCGATTTGTTTCATGCTCTAGAAGTGATTCCAACAAGGCTCTATTTGATATTTCACCATGTTTTTCTCTCAAAATCAATTTTTTGTGATTTAAAGAATCTCCAGGAATATCTAATAGTTTATTGGATGAACGAATTCTGTCGAACTTTGATTTTCGGATTTCTACATTATTTTCGTCAAAAAATCTAGTTTTATTACTATTATTCTTAGTAGCTGAACAAGAGCTAATTAAAATTCCTATTGTAAATATTTGCAGGACTTTTTTCATGTATTTTACAAAGCAAGTTATAAACCCGAAGTAATTCTAAAACAGATTCAGCATAAGTGATTTATATCTACCGATAAGCTAAGTTTGTTTTTCAACTTTTTAAAAGTAAATATTTACCACTTTATTTGAAAGAAAAGTTATAAACAAAAAAAGGGTGTTATTAAAAAACAGAGATTAAGCAAATAACCTCTGTTTTATGTGTCTACAAATTAATCTTCCTAAATCTTGGGTATTTCACAGAATACGAGAATTTATAGGTTTTTGAAATCTTAGAGTCAATATTGGCCTTCCATTTTAAAATGCCTTTTTTGTCATTGTAATCAGAGGTTCCTGTGTCTATTTCATCCACTTTTATGTCTTTGTTTTGGCTTATTGGTATTCTATCAATAATTATCACATCTATAGCAGAGGTTTTATTGTTTTTAATTTCTATATCATAAGCTTTTTCAAGAATTCTATTGCTTCCAATTAAATTGGTTTTCTTAAAGTTATTGGTTGGTTTACGCTTAATAATGACATTGGGATCTACACCTAATGATATGGTTAAACTATCTGTTACTGCATAAGGGTTTAGGTTGGTAATACCAGAGTAGCTATCTTCAAAATAAATATTTACTTCTCCGGGTAATAAGTTGTATTGTTGCCAATTGCCAATTTTTGCGGTTAAAAACACGTTTTCGTTAATTACTGGTGCGGTAAAGTATGAAAACGTTGCGGGAACAGCATAGTTTTCAATTTCAATTACCGTTACATCGTTATTAGAAGCTATGGTAGCCAACTTTTTTATTTCAAAATTAGTGGTAGATATACCTTCGGTTATTATATCTCCATTTGAGGTTTGCGTACCTTTTTTAGTAGTAATTACAATAACACCATTTGAAGCTCTACTGCCATAAATAGCAGAGGCTGATGCGTTTTTAAGTACTTCTACACTTGAAATCATATCATCATCCAGTTTTTTGAATTCGCCTGCACTCATAGTTTTACCATCGATAATATATAGCGGTTCTCCCTTAAATTTATGTGTTCCAGCACCTCTAATTTTAATGTTTGAGGCTGTTGAAACACCAGCTACTCTTCCAGAAAGAGTCCTATTAGTTTGAGAGCCATAACCGACTACAACAACTTCATCTAGCATGGCCACATCTTCTTGTAAACTTAAATTAATGACGCTGCTATGAATTGGTATTGTTTGGGGAGTATAGCCAATATAAGAAACTTCAAGTTCTTTTGCACCTTTGGCATCTAATGAAAAGTTACCATCAAAATCGGTACTAGTTCCTATGTTTGTACCTTTTAAAACAATGTTGGCTCCTGGTAATGGTACTCCGCTGGCATCAGTTATTATACCACTAATTTGTTTTACAAATGGGTTGTGTTTATAATCATAACGTTTTGTAGCGCTTTGAGGTGTGTAGTTGCTATATCTACTAACAAAATTTAAGTATTTGGTATCAACTAAAGGCTTTTCATTATTGGTGTTTGGGTCGTTAGTTGATAATGTTAGTTTAACATTATTCCAGCTTATGCCAGTATTTTGATATACATGTGCTTTGTAGTTTAGTGTAAGCGGTTGGTTAATATCTTTTGCTTTTATATCGTAAACCGGAAACCACCCTGCTTTTGTAACATTGTATTTTATAACCAAATTAAGTTGTTTGTTAATGTTTGAAGTTAGTTTTACTTTTATCTCACCAGTTTGCATCTTATCATCAACATTTAATTCTTTTAATTGTTTTTTTATGTCTTCAATTTGTTTTTTATAACCTTTATTTTTCTTTAGAGATTTGTATATGAGTTTGTTAAGTTCAGTGATGCGTTGTCTGTAATATGCAGCAAATTGTTTTAGTTTTTCAAGGTTAACTACTTGATTATTGTTACCAAGACTTCTGTTTTCTTCAATTACTTTTATTTCTTGTTCATAACCTTCCATAAGGCCTTCTTCAATTTGTATAGCATCATTTAAATTTTCAATATCCGTTTTAAGTTGTGATACAGTAGCGGTATTGTCTAGTTTTGATATATGATTTATAGCATAATTAATAGATAGGATAGAAGCGTCATTGAGCCCTGAAACTTGAATGCTGTTTTCTTGAATATGAGGAGAAAGTTTAATAAATGAAAACTCTGTGGTGCCCTTTGGCAAAGTAATATTGGCATGCCTTGTAACTTGTGCACCATCTACAAAAACAGTAACCGCTTTAACATTTGAAGTTGTTGGATTTGTATTGTTAGCAAAACAAAATGTGCAACTTAATAGTAATAGTAAAAAAAGACGTTTCATGATTAGTTATTTAAAGTTTGATTTAAAACTATACTTAACTAATATGAATTAAAATCAAGAATGAGGGACCACTAATATTTGGGAAGTAAAATGCCTTTTTTATTTAGTTTGGTGTTGTTTAAAAAAAAAGGAAAAGGGATAATTAAAATTCTTCTAAACTAATAGCATCTTTATTAGGGAAATTACTAGGAATCTGCCACGTTACTTTTTTAGTGGCTAGCCACTCTAAAGCCCTAATAAGTGTTGTTTGAAAAGCAATACACCTAACACTATTAGGGTAATCTACACTGTTTTTCCAAACATGCCCGTAGGTAGAGTTGTAAACGCGCCCTTTACCGTAATTTACAACCCATTCTGTAGGGAAATTTAATTGTGTTTTAGGCTCTTTAGCATAAGATAATACGGTTAGGTTTTTTATTGGTCCTCGTGGGTAACTATAAATTTCTAGGTCGGCGGCTTTCCATTGTTTTGGATAACCTTGATTGATTGGGTGTTCTGTTAATTTATTAAGTAATGCATCAATACGTTTTCCGTGACTTGTACTCCCGCCTTCTCCAGCAGGAATTATTGTGGTATTTCCATTGGTTTCAATAACTATACTTTTTTTATAGTCTTTAGATCGCCACCCCATACCAATCATTTGGTTGTAAGCCTCCCATTCCGGAAAGGCATTATTGGCAGAATGCAGAATATACAATCCGCCACCAGAATTCACATATTTTTGTAATTTCAATTGTATTGTGCGTGACCAAATAGGTCTGTTGCCATAGCTATTGGTGTTTTGTATTACAACATCATATTTTTTAAATTTTGGTTTCCAGAGGTTACTATCCATTTCTACTTGATTAGCCGGAGCTGTAGTAACTTCCACAGTAAATAGATTTGTTTTTTCTAAAATAGTGGTAACAATACTTGTTGTTTTTCTCCAATCATGGTTACTATAGCCATCAATAACTAAAACACTTATTTTATCTTGAGCAAAAGAAAGAGAACTAGTTAGAATTAGTAATAAAAAAGAAACTCTTTTGCTTTTTATCATCTGGTTTATTGTAAAAATTTACTTTTCAATTCAGGAGTAGGAATCATACATGCTTCTTTTTTGCCATACCACTTATAGCGGTTTTTAGCAATAAAATCATACACCCAATTTCTCATAAATGGTGGGATGACAAAGAATAAAGTCAGTAAATTTCTAGGGAACCCTAATTTTTGTGCAATTTTTATTGCAGCTGTAGATTTATAGTTGATGCCTTTTTCAGGAGTATATAGTAGGATTGAATCTATTTTAGAGGTATCAATATTATAGGTTTTTATAATTTCTTTCCCTGTTTCACTCTGTAAAGGTGCAAAAAAAAACAAGTTCCTTTTATCATGTTTTATAACATATTGTACAGAACTATTACAAAGGTTGCAAACACCATCAAATAGAATAAGTTTTTTGTCTTTGGGAATACCTAAAATCATAAAACAAAGATACCACTTTATAAGCTTTTTAAAAAGGAGTTTAGGTCTGTCTCTTTATCTAATTGTAGTTTCTTTTTAAGTCGGTATTTACTTTTTAAAACACTTTCTGGCAATACGTTAATCATAGAGGCAATTTCTTTAGTTGAAAGGTTCATGCGTAGAAAAGAAGCTAATCTAATTTCTTTTTCACCAATGTCAGGGTATATTTCTTTTAACTTGTTGTCAAAGTTATTATGAACTTCAGTAAAATAGGATTTAAAGACTTCCCAATCTTTATCTTCGGCGCTTTCTTTTTTAAGTAACATTACCAATCGTCTAAATTCAATTTTAAACAATTCAGGTGATTTTTTAATTTTTTCCAGATTATCTTTTAATTCTTGAATAAAAGTGTTTTTTTGTACTAAATGTAAGGTTTGAGAAGCTAACTCCTTCTTCTTAAACTCAATTTCTTGCTTAAAAATAGCTTCTTGTTTTTCCCGTTCTATTCGGTTTTTCTTTATGCGCTGCTTAAAACTAAAGTAGAGTAGGCTAGCAATAGCTATAAATGAAATCATACCAATACCATACAATGTTTTGGTTAAGTTGCTGACCTTAACTTCCTGATTTAAATTGTTTATTTCTTGTTCTTGTAAAGCAATTTCTGCTTCTTTTTTTTCGGTTTCATAAATAGTTTTTAATTCTTCTATTTGTTTTGCAGATTCTAAACTAAACAGACTATCTTGTATGTTTACATATTTGGTGAGATCATTAAGAGCTGCTTTGTAATTAGCCATTTTTTCATAAGTTTTAAACCTTCCAAAATAACCGTCTCTAATAACATCGGAGGCCTTAATTGAATCAGCTAGCACAATAGCTTTTGTGAAGTATTTAATAGATTGATTATAATCTTTCATGCTGGAATAAATATTTGCAAGGGAGTTGTAGCCAATGGTTAAATTTATTTTCGAACCTATTTTTTTTTCTACTTCAATTGAATTTTTAGTAATTTTTAGAGCTTCTATATAATCTCCTTTGTCTGAATAAATTGAGGCCATATTTGACAAGTTCATTGAAATGAAATCATACCTCTGAATTTTTTTCGAATAAGTTAAACTCTCTTTGTAATTTTTCAATGCAGCATCGTAATCTTCTAAGTACCAATTTGCATTGCCTATTTCCATATGGGTAACTGCTAACCTAGATAAATCATTCAAACTTGTAAAGAGTTTTAAAGATTTTTCTAAGGGTTCTAGAGTTAATTGGTAATTACCTCTTAGCATTTCTATTCTTGCGCTAAGACCAAGAGTTACAGCTTTTCCATATTTATCCTCTGGATGTATGGTGTCTAAAATCTTTAGAGCCTTAATGTTTTCTTTGGCAGCTGCTTCAAATTTGCCATTATCCATGTAGGTAGTTGTTTTTCTACTTAAACTCATTAATACGTAATGGCTGTTTTTTATGTTATTTGCGTGCTTAAATCCCCTATCAGCTATTTTAATAGCTTTATCATAATTTCCCTGTAAACATTCAAGTGCGGCATAATCTTCAATAGCATTACATAAGGCTTCTATATGATTATGTTCTTCAAGGGTTTGATATGCTTTTTTAAAATAATATCTCGATGAGTCTATATTTGGTAAAAACCTATAATAATATGCTAAGTGGTGATAGGCAATACCTTCTCCAGAGGTTGAATTGTTTTTTTTAGAAAGTTTTAAACCTTTATTAGCAAAATCAAAAGCTTTTTCAGGATTAGTGTGCTTTAGTTTATGAAATATCTTTTGGGCTGTCTTTACCTTTTCAATTTTATTGGTTTCATTATTAAAGATGTTGATAAGACTATCTGCCTCAGCTAGATTTTGTCCGTTAACACTGTTGTAACTTAAAAGTATAACGATAATGAATAAAAAAACAGGTTTCATAAGGCTAGTATATTATAAACTTTTTAAAAAGGTGTTAAGGTCTGTTTCCTTATCTAAGTTAAGTTTCTTTTTAAGTCGGTACTTAGATTTAAAAACACTATCTGGTTGTACATTAAGCATAGAGGCAATCTCCTTTGTTGTTAGATTCATTCGTAAAAACGATGCTAATCTAATTTCTTTTTCTGTAATACCTTTTCCTAAAGATTTTATTTTACCATCAAAGTTGTTATGCACCTCAGAAAAGTATGATTTAAAAACTTCCCAATCTTTATCCTCGGCGCTTTCCTTTTTTAGAAGTAAAACTAAACGACGAAATTCTATTTTAAACAATTCTGGTGATTTCTTAATTTTTTCTAGGTTCTCTTTTAATTCTTGTATAAAGGTGTTTTTTTGAACTAGATGCAGAGTTTGGCTTGCTAATTCTTTTTTCTTGAATTCAATTTCTTGTTTATAGGTAGCTTCTTGTTTTTCACGTGCTATTCTATTTTTCTTTATACGTTGTTTAAAACCAAAATAGAGTAGACCAGCAATGGCTAAAAAAGAAAACATACCAATGCCGTAAAGGGTCTTGGTTAGTTCTTTATTTTTCACCTGTACATTTAGGGTTTTAATTTCTTCGTTCTGTAAGGCTATCTGACTTTCCTTCTTTTCAGAGTCAAATTGAATACGCAATTCTTCAATTTTATTTATTTTTTCTTTGTTAAGAAGAGAGTCACTTATAAGTTTAAATTCTTTAAAGTTAAGATATGCTAAGGAGGTATTATTAATTTGCTCATATCCTTTACTTAAATGTTTTAGAGCTGTTCTTTTTATAGATAGGTTTTCGTTTTTTTCTGCATATTCTTTTGCGCTTTTGCCATACTTAATAGCCATGTTGGGATTGTTCTTTAAAAGATATACATCAGCTAATTTGTTTTCAGCAATAGCTATACGTCTTTTTGCTCTTATAGATTTAGAAACCTGCAGAGATTGGTTTAAATAATTAATGGCTTCATCTAATTTATTAATTTGCATGTGAGAAGTGCCAATATTTGTAAGAGCAGCAGCTTCTATAGCTTTAACATTTGCTTCTTTGCTTTTCTGTATACTTTTTTCAAAATAAGAGATTGCTGTTTCTCCTTTGTTTAAATTTATATACATTGTGCCTATGTCATTTAAAGCTTGAGCCTGATAGTATATGTCGTTAAAATCTTCATAGATCTTGAGTGCTTTTGTATTATAGCTAATGGCCTTATTATAGTTTCCTAAATTTTGTTCAATTGTAGCTAGGTGATTATAAGAATCTGCTATTCTAACGGAGTCTTTAATGGTTTCAAACAGTTGAGTTCCTTTTATTACATTTTTTAATGCGATGGAATAATATCCCTTGTTTTGATTTATTGTTCCTTTAAAGTCATAGGCTAAAGCCATTCCCATGGTATCACCATACTTTATGCAATTTTCTAAATCTATAGTATTAATGCTATCTGCTTTCAGAAGATTCCCCTGAGAAAACTCCAGTATTGCAAGACCTCTGTTGGCTTGCGATTTAAATATTTTATTATCTATTTTATTAGCAATTTTTAAACTAGAATTATAATAGTATTTGGCAGAGTCTAATTTGTCTTGATTATTATAAACCACTCCTAACTGATATAAGGCTAAACTTTTACCTGTATCGAAATCTATTTCATTTGAAAGGTTAAGAGATTCAAAAGCATATTTCTTAGCTTGATCAATAGAACGATACATGTAATAATTTATGATATTATTTGCTGTTTTTACTTTTAATGTATCTAATGGTTGTTTTTTATAAACACTTAATAAACTATCAATCTTCATTTTATTTTGAGAATTTATTGTTAATATAAATCCAAAGAATAATAAAGTTATTAATCTATATCTAAGCATGAAGTTGATTTTTTAAATGTTACTAAGTTACTTAATATCTTATCCTAAGGTAATATGTTATAAGGCATTAAACAACCATGTCCATGACTTGTCCATGTAGGTCGACTTATAAGTCAATTGTAAATATCTGATAAACAGCTATTTAGAATTTTACAATCTAGTCGTTTTTACATTCTAAATTAAAAAAGGAGGTAAGTTGTCCAGATTATGTCCGGATGAAGAATTAGATTTCTGGTGAGCTACAATTTAGTTTTGAAATGTTGAATCACAAAAAAAACAGAAATCATGAAAACACAGCTATTAACAATTAAAAGAACTATTTATGTTTTGAGTTTTATTGCCTTAATGCTTAATTATTACGGATGTAGTAGTGAAAGCATTAATAATAATGACGAGGACAGTAATGAAGTTTCAGAAGAAATATCAAAAGAAATAAATGATTATTTAGCTAGTTTAAATCAGTTTACCCAACCTGAAGCCTCAGGGGAAGAACTACTAGATGATGGGACTGATAATCCTGAAAGAGAAGGTCAAACTAACGAGTGTGTTGTAGAAAAATACAAAGTTGCCCCCGGATTTAGTGAAATGATTTTGTTGGATCCTACTAGCGATGTTATTTATCCCGGAGCCATGTTAAAGGGAGAATCTATTCCTACAGGCGAATACATTGGTATTAATGGTGGTAGGGCACCAATAACACTTTCAGTATCATTAGAGAATCTAAATGGTAAACCTTCAACTGTAGTTGAAAACCCAAGGTTAGATACCGTTAGAGAAGGTGTAAAAAACTTACTTCAGCAAGGGGTTACAGGGTCTGCGTCTGCTAGAGTTAATTTTACAACTGAAGAAGTGTATTCTGAAGAACACTTAAGTGTTGCTTTGGGAGCAAGTTATTCTAAAGGAAAAAATAGTGTATCTGCTTCTTTTGATTTTAGTAAGTCAACTAAAAAATACAGATATATTATTAAATATCTACAGGTTTATTATACAATAGATTTAACATTACCAGAAAACGATAATCCAGCTGCTTTATTTACGTCAAAGCCTAATTTAGATAGTACTAGTCCTGTAATTGTTTCTTCAGTAAAATATGGTAGAATGTTATTGTATACCGTAGAAACAGATTCTGAGCTTACAGATACTGAAGCTGCATTTAATGCCGCGTTTAATGGAGGGTCTGCTGGGGCATCTGGTGAGCATCAAGGGTTTTGGAATAGCTCAACTGTAAAGGCTTTGGTTGTTGGAGGTTCTTCTGGTGATGCAGCCAAAATTGTTAACGGACCTTCTGGTGCCTATGATTACATAACTAATGGCGGTGAATATTCTAGCGATTCTCCAGGAGCACCACTTGCTTATACGCTTAGGTATATTAAAAAAGATTTCCCAATTGCAAATGTTGTTTTATCTAGTGAATATAATGTTAGAGTATGTTATGAAGCATATCAAAAATTTGGTATTCAGCTTCATGGGTTTAATTGTGTGGATAATGATGGTGAGTCTGGTACTCTGGAAATTTATGGTAGAATGACAGGTGAAATTTATCAGAACAATTCAAGAATCAACGACGTGTTTTGGTGGCGAGATGAAGAGAGTATTGTAAAGGTTGAGGAGGGTAAATTTTACAATGTGAATGTTGATGCCATGGAAGTAGAATTATACAAGCCCAATTTAGAAACTGATTATGTAGAAATATGGGCAGAGTTTTCAGAACAAGATGCTGTATACGACGATTATTTCGGTAGTGTTTCTAAGAAGATATTGTTAAAAGATGTTCAAAGCACAAAGGAACCATACATTAGGTTAAACCTACAAGATGACCCTGGTAGTGATATGAGAGCTTATTTTTATGTGTGGCGTATTTACTAATTAAATTCATAATTAAAAAATAAAAAAAATGAAACTATATATATACTTGTTGTTTATCCTATTGGGTGTAGGAGAACTAACAGCACAAACTTTTGAAGTAGATGGTATTAATTACAATATTTTAAATGCAACTGATGTTGAAGTTGCTGCTAAAGCAGGGTACTACACAGGAAATATAACAGTGCCTGCTACTGTAAATTATGATTCTAGTACTTATGATGTAACTACTATTGGTTATGAGGCTTTTAGAGATTGTTCAAACCTTACTAGTGTTGTTTTACCAAATTCTTTAACTACTATTAGAGAATATGGATTTAGAAATTGCAGAAAAATTACATCTTTGACTATACCTGATTCTGTATCACTTATTGAAAGGTCTGCTTTTTTATATTGTACTGAATTGATATCCATCAACATTCCTAAAAATTTAACAACTATTAATTATGGAACTTTTTCACAATGTTATGAATTAATCTCTATTACTATACCAGAATCTGTAACATCAATAGCTACCTATGCATTTAGTGGTTGTAATAGTTTAAGTACTGTAAATTTATTTGTAGTATCTCCAATTACTATTTCTGTACATATGTTTTGGAATCTTGATTTATCATTAATAACATTAAACGTGCCATCAGGAAGCGAAAGCGCTTATGCTTCAGCAAATGTTTGGCAAGACTTTGGCAGTATTAATACACTTAGTACAGGTAATGTTGAATTCACAAAAACATTAAAAGTATACCCCAACCCTGTAATAAATGAGTTAAAAGTTGTTGGATTAGACCAGCCCAGATCTTTTAAAATTTATGATGTTTTAGGAAACGTGGTAATGAACAGTAAAATTATAAATAATGAATCTATTCAATTAGAAGGTGTAATTCCCGGATTATATATTTTGAAACTAGATGATAAAAAGGTTATAAAGTTTATTAAAAAATAGATGTTTTTTTAAGGCAGTCGGCATCTAAAGTTGCGATTCAACAACTTGGTGCTGGCTGTTATTTTTTAATTATGTGAGGTCACTATTTTGTATAAGGTAACCTGTGCCGCTTTTTCATAATCATCATGCCATCCAAAATAGTTTCCAGTTTTAAAGTAATTTTCATGACCATACCCATTTCCAACGTAATCGTATACAAGCGTGTAATCAATATTTATATTTTTAGTTTCGCAAACTAGGCCGTAATAAAACTTTCCGTTTTCAATTTTTATTTTAAAGGTGAAAATTTCATTGTCCACATCGGCAATGTCAATTTTATCGTCAAAGGCGCTTGTCCAAGGTTCTTCAGAATCTGGTTTGGTATAATAGTCTATTTGAATGGTGCCGCTATTCCATCTAATTTTTACTGTGGCAGGAGCACCTTCTAAACCAGTAGTTTCCTTTCCATGTATTTGAGCAATAATTGTTCTGCCGTTACCTTCAACAAAATCAACCTTTAAAGTGGTTTCTAAAATGTGAGTGCCCGTACTCATAGACCAATTATCGGTGGTTGATTGTACCCCTCTCCAAAACTCGCGTAACTCTGTTCTACAATATTTCCCCCCTAATTCAGAGTACCCAGAAGTAGTATAGCCAGTAAATTTGGTATATAGAGTGTAGCTGTCATCAGTGTTTTTATAGAAATATTTTGATGCCGCTGTACCGAGATTATCATTTATAATATCTTGATAAAAGATAGATGTGGCTTTTCCATCTCCATTGTTAAGAGGGACTGATAAATACCAATTTTTCCAAACAATGTTTTCGTCAGGAGACTCTTCCTCTTCAATTTGTTCTTCTTTATTAGTGGTGCTTTCCTCCTCAGTTGTTGAACTGCTACAATTGTAAATCAAGATAGTTAAACACACAAACAGAAGTGTTAGGTATGTTTTTTTCATCGCAAAATTTTATTTGTAAAGTTAGTTAATTTATTTAGCTTCAACTAATTGCAATTGATCAATACTGATATTAGTAGTGAACATGCCATAATTAATTACGGCTTTGTTTTTTTCAATTTTATCAATAGTGCCAACAGAACGCCCGTCTTCTACTCTAACGCGGTCTCCTACTTTTAAAATAGGTTTAGGTTTAGGGGTTTCAATGGCTTTTTTCTTCTCAGCCTTTTTCTTTTTTCTAATTACAGCTACTTTCTTTTCAACTTCCTGTTTTACTTGGTTTTCTTTAACTTTTTCTGCCTTCTTTTGTTTTGCGGTAATGCGTTTACGTTTAGAGTTTTCAATTTGAACTAGTTTAAATAGCTCAGACATTAATTCTCTTTTTTGTTTGTTGTTAAAATATTTTTCAGCTAGGTCATTAACTTTTTGTCCCAAGTAAATTAACCGTTGATTAGTATCATATAGTTCTTGGTAATTTTCTAATTTTCTTTGAATTTTAGCATTTATTTCTTCAAGCTTATCAGCTTCCTCGCCTTTTTTCTTTTCGTTTAGTTTAAGTGATTGTCCTGTTTTTTCTAGTCTTGAGCGCTCTTTTTGCAGTTTAGCTATAGTAGCATCAAAACGTACTTTACTGCGTTCAATCTTCTTTTTAGCACGATTAATTAAGCTATATGGAATCCCGTTTTTTTGAGCTACTTCAAAAGTAAATGAACTCCCTGCTTGACCAACAACTAGTTTATACATAGGTTCTAGACTTCGTTCATTAAAAAGCATATTAGCGTTTATCATAAAAGGCAATTCTGTTGCTAATATTTTTAAGTTTGAATAATGGGTTGTTATAATTCCGAAAGCTTCTCTATGATAAAATTCTTCTAAAAATGTTTCTGCAAGGGCACCACCTAATTCAGGATCACTACCAGTTCCAAATTCATCAATTAAGAACAATGTATTCTTATTACATTTTCTAAGGAAATAATTCATTTGTTTTAATCTGTAGCTATACGTGCTTAAATGGTTTTCAATAGATTGATTGTCTCCAATATCGCTTAAAATCCTATCAAAAACACAAGCTTTACTGCGTTCATGAACAGGGATAAGCATGCCGCTTTGTAGCATAACTTGTAGTAAGCCTATAGTTTTTAGAGTGATGCTTTTTCCTCCCGCATTAGGTCCAGAAATAACAATAATTCTGCTTTCTTGTTTTAGCTCAATTGTTTGTGGAAATGTTTTTTCTTTCTTCTCTAAATTGGTTAAATAAAGCAACGGATGATAAGCATCCCTTAAAAACATGTTACGATCATCTGTAATTTCAGGATGAATGGCATTCATGGATTGTGCATATTTCGCTTTAGCCGAAATAACATCTAGTTGTATTAAAAAACCTTGTGAGTCTTTTAAAAGTGGCGTAAAAGGACGAATAAAATTTGTTACCTCTTTTAATATTCTAATAATTTCCTCTTTTTCTTCGTATTCCAAATTGTTCAACTCTCTAGAATGTTGAAGCGTGGTTTCTGGTTCAATATAAACTATACTACCAGTTTTACTGCTACCCATAATGGAACCATGAACTTTTTTTCTGTACATGGCTTTAACGGCAAGTACCCGCCTATTTTCTACAACAGATTCTCTGATGTCATCTAAATAGTCCTGACTATGATATAAATTTAATGCGGTTGCAAAGCTTTGATTTATTTTTCCTTTTACAAGGTTTATTGATTGTCTTAGTTCATAAAGTAAGCCTGATGCATTGTTTTTAATATCACCAAATCTATCAATAATGTTATCTATTTTTTGAATGATTTCTTTGGTGATTTCAATGTTTGAAGCGAAACTATTTAAGCGCGGATAGTATTCTTTAAACTTCTCTAAAAAAAGAACAATCTCATTAGTTGTTGAGGAAATTGAAGTGATTTTTTTTAAACTATAAACCTCTAAGTATGTGTTTTCTATGTTTAGTAACTTCAACTCATTATTTATGGTTTCAAATCTATGATTTGGTATGCGGTTGTCATTTTCAAAAGAGGATAAATACTCATTAGTAAAGGCTAAGCTTTCAAGAATTTCATTTTTATTTTTAAATGGTGAAATCCCTAATGAGGCTTGGTTGCCCAATGGGGTAATACAGTGTTCGCTTACTTGTTCTAGTACTGTGCTAAATTCTAAATCTTCTAATGTCTTTTTGTGAATGTTTATCATTCTGTATTCTAGATAAGGGTAGCAAATTTACATATTCTGTTGCGATGTATCTACTATTATTTTCTTTCTTAATTAATGTTAATTAACAGTTTAGGTAAATTCTTTAACAAAACACTAACATCAACTAGTTTTAAATGTGTCTATATTGATAAAGCAATCAAAATCAAACTATAATGAAAACCACCAATTATTTATTTGCTGTAATATTATTTGTTACCATGACTTTTGAGTTAATAGCTCAGGTTAATTTACCAAGAGGGAGTCAACAGGCAACTTTGTCACAACGTATAGGGATTTCAGATGTTACAATAGTTTACTCAAGACCAAGTGTAAACAATAGAGAAGTGTGGGGTAAATTAGTTCCTTATGGAATGAATAATTTAGGATTTGGAAGCGCTAAAGAATCTCCTTGGAGAGCTGGTGCCAATGAAAACACAACTATAACATTTTCTCATGATGCTAAAATTGAAGGCGAGGCTATTGGTGCTGGTACTTACGGATTTCATGTTGAGGTAGTAGATGATAAGAATGCTAATATTATTTTATCTAATGATGCTGAAGCTTGGGGAAGTTATTTTTATGATCCGTCAAAAGATGCTTTAAAGGTTGGTGTTAAAACAAAAGCTGTTTCTCATAAAGAGTTGTTGACTTATGAGGTGAACACGCTAGACGCTAATTATGCTATTGTGTCTTTGGTATGGGAAAAGAAGGAAATTCCGTTTAAGGTTGAATTTGATGTAAAAGATATTGTTTTAAATGAATTTAGAACAAAATCAAAAGGGAATTTAGGTTTTACAAGGCAAAATTGGGAGCAGGCAGCTAATTATGCTTTAAATAATTCTGGAGATTTAAATGAGGCTTTAGGTTGGATTGACGGCGCTATTTCTGGTAATTTTTATAGTGAAAAGACTTTTAATAATCTGCAGATAAAATCACAGATTCTAAATAAATTGGGCAATGAGGCTGAATCTGCAAAGGCTATGGATGAGGCTTTGGAGATTGCTACAATTTTTCAGGTACATCAATACGGCAGAACGCTTATAGCCAGTCAAAAGAATGATAAAGCTATGAAGGTTTTTGAAATGAATGCAAAAAAGAATAAAGGGCAATGGCCCGTGCATTACGGATTGGCTAGAGGTTATTCTGCAAAAGGTGACTATAAAACCGCCTTAAAGCATTTAAAAATTGCATTAAGCAATGCTCCGAACGAAGCAAGCAAGGGGCGTGTTCAAGCTAATATTGAAAAATTGCAAAAAGGAAAAGATATAAACTAAGTTACTATAATCGTCAATCAAACTACAAACAGCTTAGTGATTAAAACCCAATCAGAAACGATTGGGTTTTTTAACTAATATAGTTCCAGATGTTTTTGTATTTAGAAAGTGCTCTGTAGGTGTTAAGAATTTTTTCGTTTTCTGGTTTTGATAATGTTGGGTCTTCTTTTAGTGTTTTTTGGGCGTAATACCTTGCGTTTTGAAGTATGTCTTTGTCTTTTATAATATCAGCAATTCTTAAGTTTAGAACACCGCTTTGTTGTGTGCCCATAATATCTCCTGGCCCACGAAGTTTTAGGTCAACTTCAGCAATTTCAAAGCCATCGTTGGTTTTTACCATGGTTTCTAGTCTGGTTTTGCTATCATTGGTTAGTTTATGGCTAGTCATAAGTATGCAATAGCTTTGTTCGGCACCTCTTCCAACACGTCCACGCAATTGGTGCAATTGAGATAATCCGAATCGTTCAGCGCTTTCAATTATCATTACAGATGCGTTGGGAACATTAACGCCAACTTCAATAACAGTTGTGGCAACCATAATTTGTGTTTCGCCCTTAACAAAACGTTGCATTTCATAATCTTTATCAGCTGGCTTCATTTTTCCATGAACTATAGAAATTTGGTATTCTGGTATCGGGAAATCTCTAGAAATACTTTCATAGCCATCCATTAAATCCTTGTAATCCATTTTTTCGCTTTCCTTAATCAATGGGTATACAATGTAAATTTGCCTTCCTTTACTTATTTCATCTCTAATAAATCTAAAAACATTTAATCTGTTTTTATCATAACGATGTACTGTTTTTATGGCTTGTCTTCCTGGGGGTAATTCATCAATAATAGAAATATCTAAATCACCATAAACAGACATAGCTAAAGTGCGCGGAATAGGGGTGGCGGTCATCACTAAAATATGTGGTGGCGCAACATTTTTTCGCCATAATTTACTTCTTTGAGCAACTCCAAAACGGTGTTGTTCATCAATAATTGCTAGTCCTAAATTATTGAATTTTACCTTATCTTCAAGAAGGGCATGTGTGCCAATTAGTATTTGTAAATTGCCATTTTCTAAAGATTCATGAATTTCTTTTCTTCTTGAAGTTTTGGTTGATCCTGTTAATATCTGTATGTTGATATTCAGGTAATTACATAATTCGAATAATCCATTAAAGTGTTGGACTGACAAAATTTCAGTTGGAGCCATAAGACAGGCTTGAAAACCGTTGTCAAGTGCTATTAACATTGACATAAAGGCTACTATTGTCTTTCCAGAACCTACATCACCTTGCAAAAGGCGATTCATTTGTGCATTACTACCTAAATCTGATCTTATTTCTTTCAATACCCGCTTTTGAGCATTGGTTAAATTAAAGGGTAAATACTCTTGAAAAAAAGTGTTGAAATAGTAATCTACATTCTTGAAAGTATGTCCTTTAATTTTTGATTTGTGAATTAAATTTTTAAGAATTAATTGCAACTGAATAAAAAATAATTCTTCAAATTTTAACCTAAATTGTGCTCTAGAAAGTAAGTCTTGATTCTTAGGAAAATGAATATTTAATAAGGCATCACTTTTAGAAATTAGTTGTAATTCTGAAAGCAAATTTGAAGATAGCGTTTCCGAGAATCGACCTTTTGTTTCTAAAAAAAGTTGCTGAGCAATTTTGCTAACCACTCTATTGCTAATACCTTTATTTGATAGTTTTTCTGTGGAAGGGTAAATAGGCTGAATGCCCGAACTTAAGCCTTTTTTGTGTTCATCGGTAGTTTCAATGTCTGGGTGCGGCATGCTAAACTTGCCATTGAACCAGTTTACTTTACCAAAAATAACATAAGGTGTATTTAGTTTTAAACTTTCCCTAATCCATTTTTGACCTCTAAACCAAACCAATTCCATAGTTCCGGTATCATCCTGAAAAGTTGCAACTAAGCGTTTTCCTCGTTTTTGAGCCACTTCTTTAAAGCCAGTTATTTTTCCAACTACTTGTATTTCAGCGCTATTTTGTTGTATTTGGTTAATTTTATAGTATTTGGTTCTATCTATGTAGCGATTTGGGAATAGGTTTAATAAGTCTTGATACGTATGAATACCTAGCTCTTTTTTAAGCAAATCTGCTCTATTAGGGCCTACACCTTTTAGGTAGTCTATGGGTGTTTGTAAAAAAGCGGTATTCATGAAACTAAAATAATTCTTTTAACAGGAATTGCAAGTAGCATTTTGGACTAAAGTTTGCTATATTAGTTATATGAATTATAGATGCCTTATTTTTTTTCTTTTTAACCTATCCTTATGCTTTTCACAGCAAACAGATTATGTTGATTTTAAGAAGTTAAATGCAGATATTAGTTTTGATACTTCTCAAAACAAAGTTTATGGAGAAGTTAAATTTACATTTGAAATATTAAATAGAACAGATTCCATTTTTATAGATGCCGTTGGTATGCGCTATAGAGGGATAAGAATGATTCCTAAAAACAAAAAGGCTGACTTTATAGGTAGAGGATATGTACCTAATCAATTTAAAAATAATAAAATATGGTTTTATTATGATTTCAAAAAAGGACAGAAGTATGAGTTAAGGTTTTTCTATTTTAAGAATGATGTAAATAAGGCTCTATATTTTATTGAAAAAAATGAGGAACCTCAAATCTGGACTCAAGGACAGGGTAAGTACACCAGTAATTGGTTACCGAGTATTGATGATATGAATGATAAAATAGAATTCGATTTATCAATTACGTTTGACAAAGATTATGAAGTTATTGCCAATGGTAAGTTAACCGATAAAAAATTAAATGAATCTACTGCTACATGGCATTACGATATGAAAAAACCAATGTCAAGCTATTTGGTTGCTTTAGCCATTGGAAAATATGATAAAAAAGTTGAGTATTCTAAAAGTGGTATTCCATTAGAAATGTATTATTATCCCGAAGATTCCTTAAAAGTTGAGCCTACTTATAGATATACCAAGCAAATGTTTGACTTTTTAGAAGAGAAAATTGGTGTGCCATATCCTTGGCAAAATTACAAAATGGTACCTGTTAAAGACTTTTTATACGCGGGTATGGAAAATACAAGTTTAAACATTTACTCTGATAGTTTTGTAGTAGATTCTATAGCGTTTGTAGATAAGAATTTTGTAAACATTAATGCGCATGAATTGGCGCATCAATGGTTTGGGGATTTGGTAACCGAAACTTCAGGCACGCACCACTGGTTGCAAGAAGGTTTTGCTACGTATTATGCACTTTTAGCTGAAAAAGACATATTTGGAGAAGATTATTACTATTGGCGGCTTTATGAATATGCCCAAGAATTGTTAGAGCAAGATAAAGCGGGTGGAAGCACCTCGCTTTTAGATCCAAAATCAAGTAGTGTCACCTTTTATAAAAAAGGCGCCTGGGTATTACATATGTTGAGAGAGAAAGTAGGGAATTCAGCTTTTAAAGAAGGGGTTAAAAACTATTTATTAAAACATCAGTTTAAAAATGTAGAGACTGACGATTTTATTTCTGAAGTTGAAAAAGCTAGTGATGAGGATTTGGGAGAGTTCGTTAAGGTTTGGCTAAAAGACAAAGCTTTTATATATGATAAAGTAATGGAAAGTCTCAAGAGGTCAACTTTTATTCAGGAATATTTAATGACAGATTGTGAAGCTGAGAGTTCAAAGTGTAATGATTATTTGTCTTCATGGATGTCAGATGAAGCTAAATCAAAAGTTATTTTTCAGAATGAAAAGATTATCAACAAGCTTGCTTTTAAGAACACTTTAAAAGTAAGGCAATCAATAGCACAAAGATTAACTGATATTTCTATAGAATTAAAAACTGATTATGAATCACTTTTAAAGGACAAATCCTATATAACCATTGAAACAGCTTTATTTAATTTGTGGAAAAATTTTCCTGAAGACAGGGAGAAATATTTAAATCAAACAAAGGATATTGTTGGTTTTAATGATAAAAGCATTAGAACACTTTGGTTAACATTAGCTTTAATAACTGAAAAATACGAGCCTAACAAGAAAAGTCAATATTTTGATGAATTGACGGATTATACAAGTTCAAAATATGGGTTTGAAGTCCGTCAAAATGCATTTCAGTATTTAAATCAGATTAAAGCTTGTAACACTACTTGTAAAGAAAATTTAAAACAAGCTACAACACACCATAATTGGCGCTTCAAAAAGTTTGCTAAACATTTAACTGAACAACTAGAAAAATGAAAGCATTAGTAATATCAGGAGGAGGTAGTAAAGGAGCTTACGCTGGAGGTGTTGCTCAATATTTAGTTGAAGAACAAGGAAATGATTATGATATTTTCTTAGGAACTTCTACCGGAAGTTTATTAGTGCCTCATATAGCTGCTGGTAGGTTGGATAAGTTACACGATATTTATACTAATGTAGGACAAAATGATATTTTTAGTGTTAACCCCTTTGTATTGAGAAAGAAAGGAAAAAGAGAGTTTGTTTCGATTGATTTTTTAAATACGCTTTGGCAATTCATTAGAATGAAACGAACATTTGGTGAGAGTAAAAATCTTCGTAAATTAATTAAAAGAAAATTTACAGAAGAGGAATACGAAATAATTAAAAAAACAAAGGATGATGTGGTTATAACTGTGTCGAATTTATCTAAAAATAGAGTAGAGTATAAGTCTATTAAGGATTTTAGTTATGATGAGTTTTGTGATTGGGTTTGGATTTCTTGCAATTTTATTCCGTTTATGTCTTTAGCAACAAGAAATGGATATGAATATGGAGACGGAGGTTTGGGGTGTATTGTTCCTATCCGGGAAGCTATTTTAAGAGGTGCAACTGAAGTTGATGCCATAGTTTTAAAATCGGAATCTTTAGATCAGACTAAAGTTTTAGGTAAAAACCCATTTTCTTTAATGATAAGTTTGTTTGGACATGTATTGGATAGGTTAGAACGTAATGATGTAACTATTGGAAAACTAGCGGCAAAGACAAAAGATGTTAAACTAAATCTATATTACACACCTTCTAAACTAACTGAAAACTCCTTGATTTTTGATAAAAAATTAATGACAAATTGGTGGCAGCAAGGATTTGATTATGCAAAATTGAAATGTCAAGAAGCTCAATCAAACGAAATTAGGTTAGATGAATAACCTACCATAAATCTGAAAGTTCTTCCTTAATAAATGATAAAGCCGCATCACTAGGAGGTGTGCGTTCCATCATTTCAGTTAATATCACCTCTCGTAATTTATTAGCAGAATCTGTTTTTTCCGAAAGACCAGCTCTTCTAATTAGTTGAATGGTAGCATTTTTTGCTGCAATGATTATGCTCCAACAACGATCACTAACATAAATTTGTTGAGATAAATTGTGCTCAAATTCTTGTTCTATATTTTGTAATAGCAATGCTTCGTATTCGTTTCTATTATCGGATAAAGGATTAACTCTAACTAATAGTTTTGATGGTGAAATTCGTTCTAAAAAAAGAGCCATTCTTTCATAGGCTTGTAAGCGCGTAGGTAAAGCATTTACTTGCAATTCTTTTTTTAATAAAAAACGTCTCCTACCAGCTTCATTCTTAGTATGTTCTCTAAAAAAATAATATGCAATTACTCCTGTAATTACAGCAGGAACAGTGTATAAAAATAAGTCTATGATTCTAGAAACATCCATATTAATTATTTAGTTTGGGTTTTAAAATGGCCTCCCAAATATACGCAATCTTTTAAATTTTGCATACCTGAAAATGATACAGAATCTTTCTCATACATATAGGTTCTGTTTAATTCTTTTGAAAGATTATGGTCGTCAACATTCATTTCAATATCACTCATTTTAAATTGACAAGGGTGTTCATAACCCGCTGCATGAGTGATTTCAATGAGTTCTTTTTTAAATGTTTTAAAGTATTGGGCTAGCCTTACAGATTTTAATGTGGGGTCTATACCGTTCTGTAACCATTTATTTTGAGTAGCAATACCACTAGGGCAACGATTGGTGTGACAGATTTGAGCTTGAATGCAACCAATACTCATCATGGCTTCTCTGGCAACATTTATGCAATCTGCCCCCATTGCAAAAGCCATAGCTGCTTTTGCAGGAAAACCAAGCTTACCACTACCTATGAATACAATACGTTCAGTTAAGCCTTTATGTTTAAAAAGTTTGTACAAGTCGCTAAATCCATAAACCCAAGGAAGTGACACGTGATCTGCAAAACTTGGAGGTGCGGCACCTGTGCCGCCTTCACCACCGTCAACACTAATAAAATCAGGACCCTTCCCTGTTTTTAGCATGATGTCTGCTAATTCATTCCATTGTTCAAGCTTACCAATAGCTGCTTTAATACCAACTGGCAATCCCGTTGCCTTGGCAATAGCTTCAATAAAATCCATCATCTCTTTGACGTTGGAAAACGCAGAATGATTTGGAGGAGATAATACATCTTTGCCAACTTCTACACCCCTAATTCCCGCAATTTCTTTGGTGATTTTTTTACCAGGTAATACGCCTCCTTTACCGGGTTTCGCACCTTGAGATAGTTTTATCTCTATGGCTTTTATAAACGGATTATCTTCTACAAGTTTTATCATTTTTTCCATAGAAAAATTACCGTTTTCATCTCTTACACCAAAATATCCTGTTCCGAAATGAAAAACTACATCACCACCATTACTATGGTAGGGAGATAAACCACCTTCTCCTGTATTATGGTATGCATTAGCAATATCAACGCCTTTGTTTAAGGATTCTACAGCTTTAGCTGAAAGTGACCCAAAACTCATAGCAGAAACATTTATAACAGATGCTGGACGGTATGGTTTTTTACGTTTGTTATATAACCCCATAACTTTAGCGCAAGGTAGAAAGGTTTTATCTACAATATTAGGGTGATTCTTTTCAAGTTTAAATGGCATCATTGCATTATTTATAAAAATATGCTGATGCTCATAAATATCTCTATCGGTTCCAAAGCCTTCATAGTTGTTCTCTTTTTTTGCTGAAGCATAAATCCAACCACGTTCAATTCTATTAAAAGGCAATTCTTCTCTGTTGTTAGCTACAAAATATTGGCGCATTTCTGGGCCAATACTTTCTAACCAATAGCGCAAATGCCCAACAATGGGGTAGTTATGGCTTATGGTATGTTTTTTTTGTAAAAACACATCTCTGATTGCAATAAGAACTAAAACAATAAGTATCCAGCCCCACCAAGGTATATTAGAAAGTATATCTAGAATTGAATCCATATAATTTTTAATTATTTGAAGTTAAATATATTCAAATTTTAAAGAATTGAACATACTAAAAAGGTACAAAACTTTGTGTTGACAGTTTCTTAAAGGGTTGGTGGGTTAGGGATTGGAACAAGTTACCGCGTAACGTGGAAAGCCCGACCACCCCCAAAGCGTGGGAACCCCTGAATTATTACATTGAATTGTTTATAATTATTAATAAAACCCTTTAGCTAAAAGCGAAACTATAGTTATTTTCACAAGATAAAAATGATGATGATTTGGAAAAGTATTTGAGCCAGCTAAATGATGCACAATTAGAGCCTACTATACAAATAGATGGTCCGATGATAGTGATAGCAGGCGCGGGTTCTGGAAAAACGCGTGTGCTTACATATAGAATTGCTTACATGATGAGTAAAGGCATTGATGCCTTTAATATTTTAGCCTTAACGTTCACCAATAAAGCCGCCCGCGAAATGAAAGAGCGTATTGCTACTATTGTGGGTGATAGTGAAGCAAAGAATTTGTGGATGGGAACGTTTCACTCTGTATTTGCCAGAATCTTGCGTTCTGAAGCAGAAAAATTGGGCTACCCTAGTAACTTTACTATTTATGATACACAAGATTCTGATAGGTTAATAGCTTCTATAATTAAAGAAATGAGTCTTGATAAAGATATTTACAAGTATAAGCAGATTCGTTCTAGAATTTCATCTTATAAAAATAGCTTAATTACTGTTAGAGCTTATTTTCAAAACCCAGAATTAATTGAAGCCGATACCATGGCGCGTCGTCCAAGAATGGGAGATATTTATAAAGAATATGTAAATAGATGCTTTAAAGCTGGTGCTATGGATTTTGATGATTTACTGTTGAAAACCAATGAGTTATTAACACGTTTTCCTGAAGTGCTAGCAAAGTATCAAAACCGATTTAAATATATTTTGGTTGATGAGTATCAAGATACTAATCATTCACAGTATTTGATTGTTAGGGCATTATCTGATAAATTTCAAAACATATGTGTTGTTGGTGATGATGCACAAAGTATTTATGCGTTCAGGGGTGCCAACATTAATAACATCCTTAATTTCCAGAAGGATTATGATGATGTGAAGGTATTTAGGCTAGAACAAAACTATCGTTCAACTAAAAACATAGTAAATGCCGCAAATTCTGTTATTGATAAAAACCAAACTAAACTTGATAAAATAGTTTGGACAGCAAATGATGAAGGGGGTAAAATTATAGTGCATAGATCTTTAACCGATGGTGATGAAGGGCGATATGTTGCTAGTACTATTTTTGAAACCAAAATGAATGAGCAATTACTAAATAGTGATTTTGCTATTTTGTATCGTACTAATGCACAATCTCGTTCTATTGAAGATGCTTTACGTAAAAGAGATATTCCTTATAGGATATATGGGGGGTTGTCGTTTTATCAACGTAAAGAAATTAAGGATGTGTTATCATATTTGAGGTTAGTAATTAACCCTAAAGATGAAGAGGCCTTAAAACGTGTGATTAATTTTCCGCCACGGGGTATTGGCCAAACAACAGTTGATAGGTTGATAGTAGCTGCGAATGGATATAATAGGTCCATTTTTGAGGTGATGAAAAATATTGATAAGACTGAGGTTAAAATCAATTCTGGTACCAGAACGAAACTTCAAAATTTTGTCACTTTAATTGAAAGCTATCAGGTTATGAATCAAACTGCCGATGTTTTTGAGTTGGCAGAACACGTAACTAGAAGTAGCGGATTGATAAGAGAGTTCAATAAAGATGGTACGCCAGAAGGTGTTACAAGAATGGAAAATATTGAAGAGCTCTTAAATGGTATGAAAGATTTTGTTGAAGGGCAAAAAGAGTTAGCCGATGCCACAGGATCTTTAGCTGAATTTCTTGAAGATGTAGCTCTGGCAACAGATTTAGATAATGATAAAGGTGATGCCGATAGAGTTGCTTTAATGACTATTCATCTAGCAAAGGGGCTTGAGTTTCCGTATGTATATATAGTTGGTTTAGAAGAAGATTTATTTCCTAGTGCAATGAGTATGAATACGCGTTCTGAGCTTGAAGAAGAACGTCGTTTGTTTTATGTTGCTTTAACTAGAGCTGAAAAACAAGCATATTTAACTTATGCACTTTCAAGGTACCGTTGGGGAAAGTTAATAGATTCCGAACCTAGTAGGTTTATAGAAGAAATTGACGATCAATATCTTGATATTCAAACACCAATTGAAGAGCAAAGAATTAACCCAATGTTGAGTGCCGATATTTTTGGTGATGTTGATTCTAGTGGAAATAAAACAGAATATAATAAGGTTAGGTTTAAACCGGCTAAACAGCCATCATTCAAAAAGGGATCAGCAAAAAAAGAAGTGGCTAAGTTTCAGGTAACAACACCTAAAAACTTAAAACCAGTTTCAAAATCTAACATTTCTAATAATCAAGAAAACACTAATTTATTTGATAGTAAATTGGCTGTTGGCAATATGGTGAAGCATTTACGCTTTGGTACTGGTGAAGTCTTAAAAATAGAAGGAGTTGGCGGTGATATGAAGGCAGAAATTAAATTTGATATAGGGGGTGTTAAAAAATTATTACTTCGTTTTGCTAAGTTAGAGGTTGTTGGTTAGGGACTTATAGAAGACATCTTTATTTTTCATAAAATATTGTTAATGCCGAAAGTTTTATTTGATTTAGGCATCAAAACTTATAAATCAAAAAAAATATTTTATGAGATCTTTCTTATTATTAGCTGGTATTTTAAGTTTTAGTTTTTTGCAAGGACAACCCGGTGGAGGTATGCAGGGTGGGGGAATGAGAGGTAGTGGTCAAGGCGGTCAAATGGGACAGCAAAGACCTGAGATGAGAGTATTTAATGCTTATGAAATAGCAGGAATCTTTAGTTATAATGATATAGAAGCCATTGATAAATTAAAACTTAATAAAAAGAAACAGAAAGCACTTATGGTAAGTGTTAGAAGAGTCTTATTAAATTATAATTCTAAGATTGAAGAAATTAAATTAATAAATAAGGATAACTTTGATACGTTAAATATTTATGTAAATGCAATGATGAAGGCTAGAATGTCTAGCAGAAGACAGGGTAGAGGAAATCAAGAAATGGGAGGTTTTGGAGAGGATGATATTATGGAAGACGACAGTAGAGAAAGAAGAAGAGGAGAGGGGGCAGATGGAAGAGATGGTATGCGTCATCAAATAAGAGAAAAAATAGAACCGGTTAAAAGAGCTGTTGAAGAAGAAGAAATAAAACTAAATAAGAAGTTAGAAGAGGTACTTGATGAAAAAAAATATAAAAAATGGTTAAAGTATCAAAAGAAGATTAAGGAAGAGTTAAACCCTAAACCAGAGTCCAATAACCAACAAAGAGGTCAAATGTCTGGTGGTATGCGTGGAGGTCAAGGAGGTCGCGGTGGCGGTATAGGAATGCGTTAATTTACAGCCTATAAATATGCTTGCATAAAGAGTTTGAGTTTTGTCCAGGTATCAAGCAATTCAATACCATCCCAACCATGACCAGCTTCTGGGTATAAAGTGAATTCATGAGTAACATTAAGTTCTAGAAGTCTATCACGTAAATCTATTCCCTGTGAAGTTGGTATTAATGGGTCTTCTCCGCCATAAAACAATATAGAAGCTGGCGCTTCAGAGGTTACTTGGTGTAAAGGACTTGATGTTTCTAAATATTCAGTTGAAGGGTTCTCTCCAAATAGGCTTAGTAAAATTTGTAATTCAGGGTCAGTATTGTTTAAATAGGCGGGGTCAGTAAGGTTTGTTGGTCCAACAATACTACATACCATATTAATATTTTTGTTTGTATCAAGAGCATAACTCCATAACAGTGATAAATGTCCTCCGGCGCTAGTACCAATAAAACCAAAATCCTCGGAAATAGTATATGAACTTTTATTTGATTTCAGCATATTAATAACAGATGTAATGTCATCAGTTTGCATGGGTAAAGGTTTGTTTTCCATATCCGCCAATCTATAGTTCATATTTACAATTGCCAGATTAGGAAAATCTAAGCGAATGAGGTCTTTTATCGTGTTCATGTCGCTTTTGTCTCCGGATATCCATCCACCACCATGAACAAGTATTACGGTTTTGGTATTAGCTGTTCTATTTGCAGGTAAATACAGGTCAAATTTTTGATCATCAAATTCACCGTAAGAAATATTGATTTCTTCATAATATTCAGTAGGGTCAAAAGTATCAGGTTCTTCAACTGAAATTGATTCTGTTGAACAATTTGTAAGGAAAATTAATACGAAAAAACAGAAGAAATTATTTTTAAAACTTTTCATCATGAAAATTATAGTTACTTTGTAAACGATATTGCAATGTAATTATTATGGCAGAATTTATAAGAATATATGAAGAAAATCCTAATCAAAAAGAAGTTGATAGAGTGGTTTCTATTCTAAAAAAAGGAGGTCTAATAATTTATCCAACAGATACAGTTTACGGTTTGGGCTGTGATATTACAAATTTAAAGGCTTTAGAGAAGGTAGCCAAAATTAAGGGTGTTAAATTAGAAAAAGCTAATTTTTCATTTGTTTGTCATGACTTAAGTAATTTAAGCGATTATGTAAAGCAAATAGACACTTCAGTTTTTAAGATTTTAAAACGAGCACTACCAGGACCTTATACTTTTGTGCTTCCCGGGTCTAAATCTTTGCCAAATCCTTTTAAAAAGAAAAAAACAGTTGGTATAAGAGTTCCTAATAATAATATAGCCTTAGAAATTGTGAGGGAATTAGGAAACCCAATTATTTCAACTTCTATTTATGATGAAGATGAAGTTATTGAATACACAACAGACCCTGAACTTATTCTTGAAAAATGGAGTCATTTAGTTGATGCTGTTATTGATGGTGGCTATGGTGGTAATGAACCATCAACAGTTATTGATCTTTCTGGTGAAGAACTTCTTATTGTTAGAGAAGGTAAAGGCAGTATAGAAATGTTTTAATAAAAAAGCTCAACTTTTATGTTGAGCTTTTTATTATATAACCAAGTTGTTATTAATTACCTGTAGAAAGGTTTTTCATTTCTTTTTCAATCATGTCATAAAACTGATCGATTTTTGGTAATACAACAACACGTGTGCGTCTGTTTTTAGCTCTGTTTTCAGCAGTATCATTATCTACTAAAGGCACAAATTCTGCACGTCCAGCAGCAATAAGTTGTTTAGGGTTAACGCCTAATTCTTGTAAAACTCTAATGATAGAAGTAGAGCGCTTAACACTTAAATCCCAGTTGTCTAATAAAGGTTCTTTACTATAGCTAACGTTATCTGTATGTCCTTCAATCATTGCTTCAAACTCAGGCTTGCTATTAATTACTTTAGCTACTTTAGCAAGCACGTCTTTAGCTTTAGATGTTACATTGTAACTACCACTTTTAAATAATAGTTTATCAGCAATAGAAATAAATACAACGCCTTTTTCAACATTAACTTCAATGTCTGGGTCGTTAATTCCTACTTCACGTTTTAAGCTTGTTACTAATGCTAAGGTAACACTGTCTTTTTTTGTAAGGGCATCTTGTAAACGATTAATTTTAAGCTCTTTTTCTTGAATGCTTTCAAGTGTTTTTTCTATACTACTTGCACTTTTAGCTGATAATACTTGTAGGTTATCATTGTACTTTTTTAAATCTTCAACCTGACCTTCTAAAAGTGTTGCTTTTGCAGTTGCTGTTGCCCGTTCTTCTAAACAAGAATTCAATTTAACAGTTGCAGAATTTAATAAATCTTGGGTTTCTTTTTGTTTTTCTTCTAATGCTGTGAATTCTTTTTTAGAAACACATGAGCTTAAGACTAATAATGAAGATAAGCTAAGTAATAAGAGTTTTTTCATGATAAAATATTAGAAAATGATATGGATTAATTTTAATGGTCAACAGCACAAAAGTATGTAAAAAACCACTTAAAATGCTAATGTTAACAAAACTTTTGCTAACTCTATTATAAACTGTTATAATTGGTTTTATTATTTACGAAATAATCAACTACAATAGATGTTTTCTTATAATATTTTATCTTGGTTTTAGCTAGTTTTCTCTTTTTTAGCAATTGCCCTAAGTTTTTATAAAAACTAAAGTGCGCATGGAGTATTGAAAATGTATGTTTTGGTTTTAGTTCTAACAAAAATTTGATTCCTGCAAAACCATCTAAAATTAGTCTTATAAAAATAATTGGTAATAAAGAACCTTTAGCATTTTTGGTAAGTGTAAAAAGGCTATTTCTAAAGTTTAAGTATGTTTTTTTTGGGTGGGTGTTTTTTAGTGTAGCTCCACCAATATGATATACTTGTGAATTGCCAACATAATTAACAGAATATCCAGAGTTTTTAACTCTCCAACAAAGATCTATTTCTTCCATATGCGCAAAAAATGATTCGTCAAACCCATTAAGTTCATTAAAAACTTGGCTTCTAATAAAAAAGCAAGCACCAGAAGCCCAAAAAATATTGGCAATATCATTGTACTGCCCTGTGTCTTTTTCTATAGTATTAAAGAGTCTTCCTCTACAATATGGGTACCCGTATTTATCAATAAAACCACCACCTGCACCAGCATATTCAAAGTAGTCTTTTTTGTTATAGTCTAATAATTTTGGTTGAACAACAGCTGTTTTTGGGTTTTCTTTAAACACAGTTATTATAGGGGCTAACCAGTTTTCTGTAACTTCAACATCACTATTTAGCAGACAAAATACGTCTTCGTCTAAATTTTTCAAAGCATCATTATAGCCTTTTGCGTAACCTCCATTTTCTTGATTCTGAATAATTTGTATTGAGGGGTAGTTTGATTTAATAAATTTTATTGAGTCATCTGTAGAAGCATTATCTGCTATATAAATATTAGCATGCTTGGAAAATTCTAATACGGATGGTAAAAACTGTTTTAGCAATTTTTGGCCATTCCAATTTAATATAACAACAGCTATTTTCATTTCAAATAATCAGGAATATCTTTTAAAAAATTATAACGCTCATTTTCAAAATCTATTTGGCAATAATAATGATTTAATCCGTTAGTTACCATTAAATAACTAGCGTTTAACACTAAGTTATATCTAGCAATTTGATCAAATGTATCTTGCTTAATTTCAATGCTAGGAGCTTTACATTCTACTATTAAATGAATACTGCCGTCAGGATTAAAAACTACAATGTCATAGCGCTTTTTTAGATTGTTAACCGTTAATTCTTTTTCAATGCTAATTAAAGATATAGGGTGTTTTTTCTCATTAATTAAATACTGAATACAATGTTGACGTACCCATTCTTCGGGTTGTAAAATCACAAACTTTTTGCGAATACAATCAAAAATAGAAATTTTATTTTCGTTACTTTTGAATCGAAACGAATATGTAGGGAAATTAAGTTTTTGCACTACGCAAATTTGGTGATTTTTTTTCAATGGACGAAGTCAAGCAGTTAGTAACCGATATAAAAAATAAGAATTTAAAACCCATCTACTTCTTAATGGGGGAGGAGCCTTATTATATAGATAAAATTTCTGATTTTATTGAAAACTATGTATTGGCAGAAGAGGAACGTGGTTTTAACCAAATGATTCTATATGGTAGAGATGTATCGGTTGAAGATGTTGTTGGAAACGCCAAACGATTTCCAATGATGGCTGAGTATCAGGTAGTAATTGTAAAAGAGGCTCAAGATTTATCTAGAACTATAGAAAAGTTAGCTACTTATGCAGAAAACCCGCAGCCTACAACAGTTTTAGTAATTAATTATAAATATAAGAAAATAGACAAGCGTAAAGCTTTATATAAGTCTATAAAGAAGTCTGGTGTTGTTTTTGAAAGTAAAAAGCTTTATGAAAATCAAGTGTCAGATTGGATTAGAAGAGTTTTGTCGCCAAAGGGATATACTATTACGCCCAAAGCTGCACAAATGTTGGTGGAATTTTTAGGCACAGATTTAAGTAAAATAAATAATGAACTGGAGAAACTTCAAATTATTTTACCAAAAGAAAGTCAAATATCACCAGAACATATAGAAGAAAATATAGGTATAAGTAAAGACTTTAATAATTTTGAATTACGTAAAGCTATAGGGGAGCGTAATGTAGTTAAGGCCTATAAAATTGTGAATTACTTTGCTGAAAATCCTAAAGATAACCCCATGGTAGTAACAGTTTCGTTATTATTTAGTTTCTTTTCGCAATTACTTCATTTTCATGGATTAACTGACAAATCACCAAGAAATGTTGCCTCAGCCTTAAGGATAAATCCGTATTTTGTTAATGAATATATTACAGCAGCAAGAAACTACCCTATGAAAAATGTGAGTGCTATAATTGCCACATTAAGAACTTTTGATGTAAAAAGTAAAGGCGTTGGAGCTAATGCTGTTCCTCAGGGAGATTTACTAAAAGAGTTGCTTGCTAACATAATAAGCTAGCACTAGAGGTATACTGAAATTGTTAATACGACCATGGTAACTAATGTTAAAATAATAACTAGGGGCATTACAAATCTTAACCATTTATCATAGCCTACTTTTACTATAGCTAGAGAGGCTAAAATTAGCCCCGTAGGATTAATAAAATAGAATAAACCCATTCCATATTGATAAGCATTTACAATTAATTCTCTGCCAATTCCTATGCCATCTGCCAGAGGAGACATAATTGGCATGGTTAATACTGCCATACCAGAGGAAGAAGGAATGAAAAAAGATAGTCCACCATAAATAAATAACATAGCGTTTATAAAAACACCTTTATTCATGTCAATTGTAGCGTTACTTGCATAATATAACATAGTGTCGCTTATTTGTCCGTCATCCATTAAAACAGAAACACCTCTTGCTATTCCAATTATTAAAGCTACACCTAATAAATCACCAGCTCCCTTTACAAATATTTCTACAAATTTAAACTCATTTATCCTACCAATTATTCCAATAAGAATAGCTCCAACAAAAAATACAGCTATCATCTCTTCAAACCACCAACCTTCTAGAGATACCCCATAAACCATTACGATAAAACAAAGAGCAAACACTAATAGGATAATTTTTAATTGAATTGTCATTTTTCCAACTGTATTTATGTTGTTTTTAAATAGTGATTCAATTTCATCCTTTTGGCTATAAATAACGGATTTTGTTGGGTCTTTTTTAACACGAATAGCATATCTAAGTATATAAATAATACAAATAATAAGTCCTAACCCCCACATTACAAGTCTTCCTGTAATTCCGGTGGTCCAATTAATACCAGATGCATCAGACGCAATTATGGCACTAAACGGATTCACAGTAGAGCACATAGTCCCAATTGCTGAACCTAAATAAATACAAGCCAGAGCAACCATGGCATCGTATTTAGCCGCTAAAAAAATGGGTATTAAAATGGGGTAGAATGCAATAGTTTCTTCGGCAAGACCAAAGGTTGTTCCTCCAATAGCTATAATGGTTGTAACAAGGATTATCAAAATGTATTCTTTTCCTTTTAACGAAAGAGCTAACCATGAAATACCAGCATCAAAAGCACCTGTATAGTTCATAATTCCAATTAAACCACCAATAAATAATACTAGAAAAATAATATCGGAAGCTTCAATAATTCCTTTTATAGGAGATTTAATAAAATTTATTACACCTTGAGGTGAAGCTTCAACCTTTTTATAAGTATTAGGAATGCTTATAGGTTTCCAAATATCACCATTAGTAAATTTTTCTAAAGGAATTTTTATTTCAAGGCTGTTTAATGTTTCTTGGTTAGCTAATAAGATTTCTGAATCTTCTAAACTGGTTCTTACAAAATGATTATTAGCTTTGTTATAGGTTAATGAGTCAAATTTTCCTGACGGAAAAACCCAAGTGAGTATGGCGGTTAAGGCAGCAATAATTAAGAGAATAGTTTGTGCTGTAGGAAATTTTATTTTTTTCAATCTATTTTATTTTTATTTCCCACTAATATAATATTAATTTGGATGGAGTATTGAAAAAGAGATTATGAACGTAGAAATTCATCAAAGTTGGAAACCTTATTTGGAAACAGAGTTTAATAAACTTTATTTTAAAGAATTGGTTGAATTTATTAAGGCCGAATATTCAAATCATACATGTTTTCCATCAGGAAAGAAAATATTTAACGCATTTAATCATTGTCATTTTAATGATGTTAAGGTTGTGATTATTGGCCAAGACCCTTATCATGGACCTGGACAAGCTAACGGATTATGTTTTTCAGTTGAAGAGGGTATAAATCACCCACCATCTCTTATAAATATTTTTAAGGAGATTGAAAAAGATTTAGGTCTTAGTTATCCTAAAAGTGGAGATTTGCTTAGGTGGTCAAGTCAAGGTGTATTATTATTAAACGCTACACTAACTGTGAGAGCCAATAATGCAGGAAGTCATCAAAAAAAAGGTTGGGAAACCTTTACTGATGCTGTAATTAAAAAGGTGAGTAATGAACGAAAAGATGTGATTTTCTTGCTTTGGGGAGGGTTTGCCAAAAAAAAGGCTAAATTAATTGATAAGTCAAAACATCATATTTTGACTTCGGGCCATCCGTCACCATTAAGTGCTAATAGAGGCTATTGGTTTGGAAATAAACACTTTAGTAAAACTAATGAATTACTAGAGTCTTTGAATGCTACTCCAATAAAATGGTGATAATGGAATTAACTTCCTGTTGCTGCCAATTTTTCTATTTCTGTTGTAATTGAGTTATCTAGTTTAAGAACAATTGGTTTTCTTCTAGATTTTACAGGTCTATTTATCTTGTTTACGCTAAATCTTAGTAGTATAAGGTTAAAAATAAATAATATCGAAATTGTAAGGGTAATATTCAATAACATAGGCGATTTGGATTAAAATTTCGATAAAATACGCATTTAATCGATAAAAAGAAAATAATAAATATAAAATAATATTAATTAAGAACAAATTTAATAATTAAAATACTACAAAAAACATGAGTTTTTACTTTTATGGAATACCCAAGATAGGTTTGATATTTTGTTACATTGTTAATAATTTAACATTAAAATTATTGAGTTGATAGCCGGCTTTTTATCGAAATAAATTTATTTTTGACGAAACAGAAACATTTATGGATCAGGCTAACTGGGTTACAGTAAAAGAGTATGAAGATATTACCTATAAGAAATATAACGGTGTAGCCCGTATTGCATTTAATAGACCAAATGTTAGAAATGCTTTTAGACCAAAAACAACTAGCGAACTTTACGATGCGTTTTACGATGCTAATGAAGATGTAAATATAGGGGTTGTTTTATTGTCTGCAGAGGGACCTTCAACAAAAGATGGGGTTTTTTCATTTTGTAGTGGAGGGGATCAAAAGGCAAGAGGACACCAAGGTTATGTAGGCGAAGATGGTTACCACCGATTGAACATTTTGGAAGTTCAACGATTAATTCGTTTTATGCCAAAAGCAGTAATAGCCGTTGTACCGGGTTGGGCAGTAGGTGGCGGACATAGTTTGCATGTAGTTTGTGATTTAACTTTAGCCAGTAAGGAACATGCTATTTTTAAGCAAACAGATGCTGACGTGACAAGTTTTGACGGTGGTTATGGTTCAGCGTATTTGGCTAAAATGGTTGGGCAAAAAAAGGCAAGAGAAATATTTTTCTTAGGTAGAAATTATTCCGCACAAGAGGCCTATGAAATGGGTATGGTAAATGCCGTTATTCCACATGATGAGCTTGAAAACACTGCATATCAATGGGCACAAGAGATTTTAGCTAAATCTCCAACATCTATAAAAATGCTTAAGTTCGCTATGAACTTAACAGATGATGGAATGGTTGGTCAGCAAGTTTTTGCCGGAGAAGCCACAAGGTTGGCATATATGACGGAGGAGGCCAAAGAAGGTCGCAATGCATTTCTAGAAAAAAGAGCTCCTAATTTTGAAAAAAAATGGATTCCTTAATATGAAGAATATTTCAATATGGATTTCAGCAATGAGGTTTCGCACACTTCCATTATCAATTTCAGGTATTATCTTAGCTTCATGTCTTGCTGAGTATAATGGTTTGTTTAAGTGGGGAATATTTGTACTTGCTATTTTAACGACTTTAAGTTTACAAATTTTATCTAACCTAGCAAATGATTATGGTGATGGTGTTAAAGGAACTGATAATACTGATAGGGTTGGACCTGCTAGAGCCATACAAACTGGAAAGATTTCTCCAGATCAAATGTTTAATGCCATAAAAATTAATGTGTTAATTTCAATTGCTTTAGCGTTGGTATTAATATTCACAGCTTTTGGAAATAGATATTTTTTATTGACTCTTATTTTTATGTTATTGGGAGTTGCTAGTATAGTTGCGGCTATTAGATATACTGTCGGTGGTAAGGCATATGGATATAGAGGTCTAGGAGATTTCTTTGTGTTTGTTTTTTTTGGTTTAGTTAGTGTTTGCGGATGCTATGTTTTATATGCTAAAACAATTGATCATGTTACTATCTTACCAGCTTGCGTTATAGGTTTATTAAGTGTAGCAGTTCTGAACTTAAATAATATGCGTGATATAGATTCAGATAAGAAATCTGATAAAGTCACGTTGGCGGTGATGTTAGGAAAAAGAAAAGCTAAAAAATATCATTATATCCTTATAATATTAGCAATAACATTATCTGGCTTGTTTGGAATTTTATATTACACCTCACCTTATAATCTAATTTTCGTTGTAGTTTATATCCCATTAATCATACATTTAATAAAAGTAAGTAAAAATACCGACCCAAGACTTTTAAACCCTGAGCTAAAGAAGATCGCATTAACAACTTTTTTGTTAGCAACTCTAATAGGTATTGGACATTTGTTGTAGATAATTTTTGTAACTTTCTGTTACCGAAATAACACCTTAGTTTTTTTAAAATATTTACAAATGAAAATTACATTTTTAGGTCATGCAAGTTTGGCAATTCAAGTAAGCGGTGTTGATGTTCTTGTAGACCCTTTCATAACGGGAAACCCTAATGCTTCAGAAATAAAAATAGAAGATATTAAGGCAGATTATATCCTATTAACACATGCACATCAAGATCATATTTTAGATGTGGAAGTCATAGCCAAAAATACGGGAGCAAAAATTGTTTCCAATTACGAAATTGTAACGCATTATAACAAATTAGGAATTGAAGGACATCCTATGAATCATGGTGGTCAATGGAGTTTTGATTTTGGTAGGGTAAAATATGTAAATGCTATCCATACATCATCTTTTCCAGATGGAAGCTATGGTGGTCAACCTGGTGGTTTTGTTATAGAGGGAGAACATAAAAATATTTATATAGCTGGTGATACTGCACTTACTTATGATATGAAACTTATACCAATGCAAACAAAATTAGATTTGGCGGTACTTCCCGTTGGAGACAATTTTACTATGGGTATAGATGATGCTATTATTGCTAGTGACTTTATTGAATGCGACAAAATATTAGGCTATCATTACGATACTTTTGGTTATATAGAAATAAATCATGAAGTAGCTAAAAGAAAATTCTTTGAAAAAGGAAAAGACTTAATGCTCTTAAATATTGGTGAGTTTATTGAGTTGTAAATGATTATAGCATCTTATAAAAAATACGTTCTCAACTTTAGGCAAGCTAGTGGCACTTCTAGAGGAATTCTAAAAACAAAAGAAACCTGGTTTATCATTTTAGATTTAAATGGTAAAAAAGGTATTGGAGAATGTGGGTTATTTAGAGGGCTTTCGGCCGATGATAGATCAGATTATGAAGAAAAACTTAAATGGGTTTGTGAAAATGTAAACCTTGGAAGGGATGTTTTGCTAAGTAAGCTCATTGAATTCCCTAGTATTCAATTTGGTTTAGAAATAGCGTTTAAATCATTAGGTGCTCAAGATACTTTTAATCTGTTTCCATCAAAATTCACAAAAAGTGAAGATTGTATTCCAATAAACGGCTTAATTTGGATGGGTTCTGAGACTTTTATGAAGCAACAGATTGAAGAAAAAATTAATGCAGGATTCAATTGTATAAAAATGAAAATTGGTGCAATTGATTTTCAAATAGAATGTAACCTTTTAAAATCAATTAGAGACTCTTTTTCTGAAAAAGATATTGAACTGCGTGTTGATGCTAACGGTGCCTTTTCTCCAACAGAAGCTTTAGAGAAATTAAAAATACTTTCTGAATTCAATTTGCATTCAATAGAGCAACCCATAAAACAAGGTCAGATTGAAGAGATGACGAAGCTGTGCAAAGATACACCTTTACCAATAGCTTTAGATGAAGAGTTAATTGGTGTATTCTCTGTAACAAAAAAGCGTGAATTAATACAAACTATAAAACCACAATTCATTATATTGAAACCCAGTTTAATAGGTGGTTTTTCAGGTTCAGATGAATGGATTTCTATTGCAGACCAAAATGAAATAGGTTGGTGGATAACAAGTGCTTTAGAGAGTAATGTTGGGCTTAATGCTATTGCACAATACACCTATAATAAGCAAAGTAAATTACCTCAGGGATTAGGTACTGGTAGTTTATTTACAAATAATTTTGATTGCCCATTACAAGTAAAAAATGGTACCTTGCGGTACCATAAAAATATTAATTTCAAATTTGAAATATAAATGGACTATATTCAGCAGGCATTTAAAGGAAAAAGAGACAAATGGATGGTTTTTTTAACTACTTTTTTGGTTTCAGGACTTTTTATTTTTAATATAATATTTTTCCTTTTTTTTGGCGATGGAATAGATGTAGTTGAAGAACAAAGAAAGTTGCTTGAACTGATACCAAGTAAGAATTTTTGGCTTGCGGTAAATTTATCACCATTTGTAATTCTATTGGTTTTATTATTTCTTTTAGTTAAGTTTTTACATCAAAGAAGTCTTTTGTCTTTAACAACGTCAAGAAAAAAAATTGATTGGGGTAGAATTGTATTTTCTTTTTCATTAATAGTAATAATAACATTGATTAGTTTTGCTTTTAGCTATTATTCTAGTCCAGAATTAATAGAACTTCAATTCGATCCTTTAAAGTTTTCAATTCTGTTTATTATCAGTATTTTGTTGTTCCCTATCCAAATTGGTTTAGAGGAATATTTATTTAGAGGCTATTTAATGCAGTATTTAGGAGTGTTTTTAAAAAACAAGTGGATGCCGTTATTATTAACCTCGGTATTATTTGGGCTTATGCATGGGGCTAATCCTGAAGTTGCTGAAATGGGGTATATTACAATGGTTTTTTATATTGGAACAGGCTTATTACTTGGGATTATGACGTTAATGGATAATGGTCTAGAATTAGCATTGGGTTTTCATTTTGGAAATAATTTTCTAGCCGCAATTTTAATTACCACATCTTGGTCTGCATTACAAACAGATGCCATTTTTATTTATACGGAAGAAGAAGCAACAAATACAATTCTGGAAATTGTTTTACCAGTTTTAATTGTATATCCATTAATTCTTTTTATCCTATCTAAAAAGTATAGGTGGACCAATTGGTATGATAAATTATTTGGAGCGGTAACACCGCCACAAAAAGAAGATTATAAAATTTTAGATAATACAGAAATACAATAAAAATATTACACATGATGCCTACCTACAAAAATGTACACAATAGGTTTAAATTAAACGATTACCATTATGATTATGAAAGTCTAATGGAAGTGGCTTATAGTTTCACAAAAGAAGGAGAACCATATCAAAGAGAATTAGGACTGTTTTTATTAGATTGGTTAGATAGAAGTGACCATATTGTTGTAAAAACTTCAGGTTCTACAGGAAAACCAAAAAAGATTAAAATAAAAAAGCAGGCCATGGTTAATTCGGCAATAGCTACTGGCAATTTTTTTGATTTATCTCCTGGTAAAAAAGTATTAAACAGTTTACCTTCTAACTTTATAGCTGGTAAAATGATGATTGTTAGGGCAATTATTTTAGGTTTAGAATTAGATATGGTGGTGCCCTCTGCTAGTCCGCGAATAGATTTAAGAAAAGATTATGACTTTTGCGCGTTTACGCCTATGCAACTTAAAAACTTTGCTAAATATTTAAAGTCTTTAAAAACTGCAATTGTTGGTGGCGGAAGAGTTTCTGAGCATATTAAAGAGCTAGTACAAGATAAGAGTACACAGATTTATGAAACTTTTGGTATGACAGAAACTGTATCTCATATTGCCGTTAGAAAGTTAAATAATTTCTCTGGTGATGCGTCTGAAAAATACTTTCAAACATTACCCGGAGTAACTGTTTCTAAAGACGACCGTGGTTGCTTAGTTATTGAAGCTCCAGAATTAACTGATGAAAAAGTAGTTACTAATGATATAGTAGAGATATATTCTGATACATCTTTTGATTGGTTAGGACGTTTTGATAACGCCATTAATACTGGAGGTATTAATTTACACCCAGAACAAATAGAATATAAACTTCGTGGAAAAATTGAAGAACAATTTTTTATTGGTTCTAAACATGATGATACTTTAGGAGATAGATTAATTATGGTTGTTGAAGGTAAAGAAGGTTCAGTAGATAAATCAATTTTTGATGTTCTTGATAAATATGAAGTACCAAAAGAGATTTTTTACCTGCCAAAATTTAAAGAAACCTTATCTGGTAAAATACACAGAAAAAATACTTTAGAATTATTAAAATAGATTAATTAGAACATCTTAAGTGTTTTTAAAACAAGTTCAAACCCTATATAAGCCAAAGCGTTTAGCAGTAAAATTAAACTCTAAAGGAGAGCAGTTTGTACTTAAAAGGCACCCTTGGGTATTCTCTAATAATATAGTAAAAATTAATGATGATGCTAGAACGGGAGATTTAGCCATTATTTTTAGTAAAGGCAAAAATAAAGTTATTGGTTTAGGTTTATACGATGCTAACTCACCAATTAGAATTAAAATGATTCATACTGAAGCTACTAAAGCAGAGGTAAATGAAATTTTTTTTCTAAATAAAATTGAAAAAGCTTTTAATAAACGCTTAGAACTTTTAAAATCTAATACTAACAGTTACCGTCTTCTATTTGGTGAAAATGATGGGTTTCCTGGGCTTATAGCAGATGTTTACAATGCCGTATTAGTTGTTAAATTGTATTCTGAAATTTGGTTACCCTATTTAGAGACTATTTTAGAAAGTTTACTTAAAGTATCTAAAACAAAAACCATAGTTATTAGATTAAGCAGAAGCTTACATCAATCTAAAAGCCATTATTTAAAAGATGGTGATATTGTTTATGGAGTTTTAGAAGATGAAACTGTGAAATTTGTTGAGCATAATGTGAATTTTTCTGCTAACGTCATTAAAGGGCATAAAACCGGTTATTTTTTAGATCATAGGCATAATAGAAAGCAAGTTGGTAAATTTAGTAAAAACAAAACGGTTTTAGATGTTTTCTCTTATGCAGGAGGGTTTTCTGTTCATGCGTTATTTAATGATGCTAAGGCAGTTACAAGTATAGATATAAGTAAACAAGCTCTTGAAATAGCTTATGCTAATGGTAAGCTTAATACGTATTCAGGCAAACATATAACTATTGCAGGAGACGCATTTATAGAGTTAAAAAAGCTGATAGATAAAAGCAAAACTTTTGATGTAGTGGTTATTGACCCCCCAAGTTTTGCAAAACAGCAATCTGAAATAGAACTGGCAAAAAAGAAGTATGCACAATTAGCTGAACTAGGTGAAAAGCTTACGGCAAAAAATGGTCTTTTAGTTTTGGCCTCCTGTTCATCTAGAGTATTGGCTCAATCTTTTTTTGATATCAATTCTCAGGTTTTAATGCAACAAAAAAGGGTATTTAAAAATATTTTAAATACCCTTCATGATATAGATCACCCAGTTTCTTTTTCGGAAGGCGCTTATTTAAAATGTGCCTATTACCGTTTTAGAGATTAAATGAAATCTCCTTTTTCATTTGTTTTAACTGTAATAATCTGATCTTCATTTTTTATTTTTATTTTATATTCCTTCTTTAAACTATTTGCTTCGCAATGATATTTTACTAAATAAACATCTTCAATAATTCCCCAATTTGGAAAACGATTTGAAATAGATTGCATTACTGTTAAAGGTAGCCTTACATTATTATATTTTTCTATGGTTTTAATAATTTTACCATTTTTATCAATTGCGGCAATAATTTTTCCTTCTGGTATTTGAAATGATACGTTATAGGTGTCACACTCGTTATCATAAAGCTCATAAATTTCTTCGTTATCGTAATTTATAATAGCATCTTCCAATTTTTTTACAAGTATAGGTGCATTATCATTATTAGTTGCATCTATATATTTATAGTTTACTGAAATTACAGTATTTGGTAATTCAATAGTTTGAGCATTTATAAATATTGTTGGAAGTATTAATATTAGCCATAAAATTTTTTCTTTCATGATAGATGTTTTTAATTTATATATACAAAAATAACTATGCGTGCATAATAAAAACATGATAAATATCATATAATCAGATGTTTATGGTTGGGTTGTTTAGTTAAACGGTAACTGCCTGATTATTAGTTGCTATGCACGCATAATATTTTTATATTTGTAAAAAACATAATTAAATGTCTAATAACTTAACAGAATTATTAAAAATCAAGTATCCAATTATTCAGGCACCTATGTTTTTAGTGTCTAATGTAGAGATGGTAAAAGAAGCAATGAAGAACGGTATAGCTGGATGTATTCCTGCACTTAATTATAGAACATTAGAAGAATTAAGGTTAGCTATAAGAACTTTAAAAGAAACAAAGGAAGAAGGCGGCTCTTTTGGTTTTAATTTAATAGTTAATAAATCTAACATTAAGTATAAAGGACAACTGGAAGTTATCTGTGAAGAAGGTTGTGATTTTATAATTACGTCACTTGGAAGTCCAGAGGAAACCATAAAGAAAGCTCATAAAGTTGGTATAAAAGTTTTTTGTGATGTAGTAGATTTGAAGTTTGCTAAGAAGGTTGAGAATTTAGGGGCTGACGCCATTATTGCAGTAAACAATGAAGCAGGAGGTCATAGAGGAGATATGTCTCCTAAGAATTTAATAACAGAATTGGTAAAAAGCTGTAGCATTCCCATAATATCTGCTGGAGGAGTTGGTTGTAAAAAAGACGTTGATAGAATGCTTAGTTATGGTGCCGCAGGAGTATCTGTTGGCAGTCCATTTATAGCTTCTTTAGAAGCTGGTGTTACTGAAGAATATAAACAAGCGTGCGTAGATTATGGTTCTAAAGATATAGTTATGACAGAACGTATTTCAGGTACCCCATGTACTGTTATTAATACGCCTTATGTTAAAAAAATAGGGACTAAATCCACTTGGATTGAAAATATTCTTAATAAAAATAGAAAATTAAAAAAATGGGTTAAAATGATTCGTTTTTCAATTGGTATGCGTGCTACAGAAAAAGCAGCAAAAAAAGCTACTTATAAAACGGTTTGGGTTGCAGGACCAAGTATTGAACATACTAAAGAAATATTACCCACTAAAGCCATTATTAGCCGATTAGTAGAGTAATTAATTTAACGATTTTTAATATTTTAGTATTAAATAATACATATAAAATTTAACAAATGAATTTCAAGTTGCTTCTATTAGCCAGTTTAAGTCTAACTTTTATTATTTCATGTGGAAAGAAAAAAGATGAAATAAAAGTAATTGAAGATGAAATCACAACAGGACCTAGTTTAGATTTACTATGGAAAACGGACTCATTGTTAACCACTTGTGAGTCAGTTTTATTTGATAAGCATTCACAAACTATTTATGTGGCAAATATTAACAATGGTCCTTGGGAAAAGGATAACAATGGTTTTATTTCTAAATTAAATATTAATGGAGAAATAACAGAATTAAAATGGATAGAAGGTCTAAGTGCACCTAAAGGTATGGGCATGTTTAACGGAAAGTTATATGTGAATGACATAGATAATTTAGTAGAGATAGATATTGCTGACCAAAAAATATCTAATAAATATTTCGTTGAAGATAATCCACAGTTAAATGATTTAACCATTAGCCCTAAAGGTGTAGTGTATTTTTCTGGTTCTAATTCTAATAAAGTACATAAGCTAGAAAATGGTAGTATAACTATTGAAGCAGATAACCCTTCGGGAAAAAGACTTAACGGTTTGTTATGGCAAAAGGAAGGCTTATATTATGCAGATTTTGGGGAATCTGTTTTTGGTCTTGTTAATAATGAAGACCATACCTTTAAAAAATATTCTGAAGGACTTAATAATGCCGACGGTATTGTACGCATAGAGAATGGTGATTTTATTGTTTCTGGATGGAAAGGAGAACTACATTATATAAATTCTAATGACTGGACTAAAACACTACTTTTAGATACCAAAGATCAATCTATTTCAGCGGCCGATATTGATTATATACCAGAAACCCAAACATTACTTGTTCCAACATTTTTTCATAACAGGGTAATGGCATATAAATTAAACTTACCAGATTCAGAGTAAATTCTATAATATTTTATTATCAGCTATTTAGCTTAATCGTTTAGCAACAAGCTTATTTTGTATAAGCCTATAGTTTATTATACCATTATTAAAAAGTATTTACTTAACTGGTTATTATAAAGGGAACCAGATGGTAATAAAAAATCTTAAGCTTTTTTAAAAAATAGTAATTGTCCAGTATTTCATTGTTTACTATTTTATACAACTTCATATTAATTACCATTCATAGTAGGATATCTACCATTCACAGAAAGGTAATTTCCTCTCAACGAAATTAGCAAGCGTTTATAGATTTTATTATGGCGAAGTTAATTTTATAAGTAATTATGTACAGTCTTCCCTCAGATAGCATCCTGATTATTTTAAACCAAATAAAAGGAAACTAGAAATATTTTATAGAATTAATGAAATAATCATTGGTTCAAATTGTTAATAACTTACATTGTATGTGAATAAATACGTACAAGTACTTATGTTATTTTATTACAAATACTCGTAAATTTATACCGAGGGATTGTAAGTAAAATATGAGAAATGTGGAATATCATGTATTTAGTTATTAATCTTAACACCAAAGTTTATGAAAACTCAAGGCGCAATTTTTAAAATTGTAAAAAGTAAGACTTACTTCGTTATCCCTCGACCTCAAATTACTAGAAAATCTAGTTTTTTGTTTTCAAGAATTAATGCTTATCATCTAATTTTAATTTTTCTTACCATAACTTATTCATTAGAATCACAGAATCAAAATATAACGTTAGATAAAAACTTCGACTACCACGTAAATACACAAACCTTGGGTAGAACTCCAATAGGGGGGGATACAATTTTTATTAATTCAGAAAGAACATTTCCCTTAAAATTTGAACAGATTGAAGGTGATTCCCTAGCCCCTATAGTTGTTATTAATAAGGGTGGTCAAGTAAAAATAAATGATACTATTAGTAACACTTGGGGGGCGCTTACTTTTGAGAATTGCAAATATATTAAGGTAAGTGGAGCAGGTCACCCTGCGTATAAGTATGGTTTTGAATTAGCAGCTGTTCAATGTGGATTGGCATTTTCTGGTTTAAGCTCTGATTGTGAGGCAGAATTTATAAAAATAAGTCATGATGGGTTCTTTGGCATTATGGCAAAAGAAGATTATGGAGGTAATCCTCCTTCGCCTTATCCTGTTTTTGAGAACCTAGTAATTCATGATTGTTTTATTGAGGGTGTATCTGAAGGTATGTATTTAGGTGAAACTAAATCACCTGGAATGGAATTTAAGCATGTGAAAATATATAATAATATTATTAGAAATACCTTAAGGGAATCTATTCAAATAGCAAATATGGTTGAAGATGTTGAGATTTATAATAATACCATGTTAAATGCAGGTTTAGAGGAGGCTGTCTATCATATGAATAATTTGCAAATAGGTACCAATAGTGTTGTTAATGCATATAATAATATTTTGATGGACGCCCCTGTATGGGGAATCATTAACATGGGTAAGGGAGATTGTATTTTTACCAATAATTATATTGCCTCCAGCCAGGGTGTTTTTTGCGATAATAGACCATTGAGCGATACACTCACTCCAATAGAGATTAAGCAAAATTACTTTAAGTCAATTTCTGGAAATCAAGTAATTAGGAATATGAATGAGTTGAATTATTTTACTGCAGAAGACAATAAGTATGATACTGATATTACTTTTTATTTAGATCAGACAGGGGTTGATAATGATACTCTTATTAATAACATGTTAACTACCTTAGAAGAAATTCAATTTACCGATCCAGCAAATAATGATTATTCTTTGGTTCAGGGAACGGCTGTTGAATATTTAGGCATGGGAGCTCCAGGAGGCCCTGAATTTTTTGAATATATAGATCCAGCTTTTATTCCTAAGCAAATAATAATTACTCAAGAAATGGTAATAGATTCTGTGCCTGGTGGTAGTGTCAATTCTCCATTGTACTTATTTGATGAACAAAGTTTAGATATAGAGGCTAATGAGCATGCTATAAGTAATTCATGGAAACCAGATTATGGTATGAATGAAGATTCATATCATGCTATAATTGATTTAGGTGATGAACATTATATATCTGAAATAAACTTACATGATATGCATGATGTTCGAAATTTTACTGTTGAGTATTTAGATTCAACTTTGGTTTGGAATACATTATTTGTTGAGCCCTTAGATAACTTTAATGTCTGGAAAAAGCATATTACAAATATATCAACTAGGTATCTTAGGTTCTCTATGTATGATCATGTATTCGCTGCTGTAAATGAAATTACAATTCATGGCTACCCTTTAATTAAAGAGGCTCAACAAATTGTTATAGACTCTACAATGTATATAGATTTAATCCCTGGAGGTAGTGTTTACCCTCTTTCATATTTATTTGATGAACAGCAATTAGACGTAGATTCTAATGAACATGCAAACAGTGGTTCATGGAAGCCCCATGTTAATAGTAGTGAAGGACCATATCATGCATTGATTGATCTTGGACAGGATTGTCATGTTTCAGAGATTAATCTTCATGACATGCATGCTGTTTATGATTTAGTTGTGGAATATGGAGATGGAACAAATTGGACTGAATTATTTATTGAATCGGGAAATAGTTTTAATGTTTGGAAAAGACATTCTACAGAAGTTATTACTAGATATATTAGGCTGACGATGCCTGAAAGCCCTTTTGCTGCATTTAATGAAATAATTATTAATGGATATCCTATAATGACCTTGCAAGGTGAAGAACCTGAACCTGAACCTGAACCAGAACCAACTCCAGTACAAATTATTGTAACATCTAATATGGTAACCGATTTGGTAACAGGTGGAAGTGTGTATTCCGCTCAATTTTTATTTGACGAGCAAACACTAAATCCAATGAATGGAGATAAAGCATTAAGTGGTTCATGGAAGCCTTATTATACAAATGCAAATGCCCCATATTATGTAGAAGTAGATTTACAAGAAGTATATCATATTTCACAGATTTATATGCATGATATGCATTCTGTATATGATTTCAATGTAGAGTATGATGATAATGGGGTCTGGACAAATTTGTTTGTTGAGCCATGTGATAGTTTCAATACTTGGAAACTTCATGAAACAGATGTAGTTACACAGAAGTTACGTTTAGGTATGTTAGATAGTCCGTATGCAGCGGTGAATGAGATAATATTATTCGGAAACTCCACAGCTAGCACTTCAAAACAAAGTAAAAATAACAATGTAACAAATGAATTTCTTAGTGTTGAGAAAAGTGATTTAAATTCAGGAAGATTACAATTATTTCCAAACCCTGTGAAAGAAACTATATATTTAAAGTTATCTGATGGAATGGTAGGAACTAATCATATTCAAATTACTGATGTATTTGGCAAGATGGTATTTAGCCAAGATATTAACTTTAATGAGACTTCAGTGCCTATAGAAATTGGATTATCTAAATTCACTTGTTCTTCAGGTTTTTACATCCTTTCATGTTACAATGACAATGGAGAACATCAATCTGTCAAGTTTTTTAAAGACTAGTATGAACTGATTAATAAATTTAAGAAAGGTTAGAATTTTAGTTCTGGCCTTTTTTTTTGAAATTTATTATTTCTTTATAATTAAAGAGGTATTTTAGTATTTGTAATGTTGATTTATATGAAATTAATATAAATGTCCAGTAAAATTATAGTTTATGAAAAAAGTTTGTATTAGAAATATTTCATTGTGCTTAGTACTGGTGTTCTTAATTAATATAAAATTAGGAGCTCAAGAAAAAGTTATCAAAGGTGTTGTTACAACCTTTGAAGATATTCATGTTGTTAAAGCTGAGGTTAAATCGCTGAGAACAAAAGAAATAGTATTAACAGATACAATAGGTGTTTTTAAGATTACTTGTTTACCTGGTGATAAAATTCGAGTAAGTGCTAAAGGATTTAATTCAGAAAGCTTCAAAGTGACTGAAAATACTACCACAGCTTTTATTAATCTAAAACTAAAGCCAAATTTAAAAAACAGAGAACTAGCCGTTGCTTACGGACATGTTCAAGATGAAAAAAATCTTAATGCAATCGCTTCCATACATACAAGTGATAAAAGTTATTCTGATTTTTATAGTGTTTATGAGATTTTAAATCAAATTCCAAATGTTAGAGTTAATGGGTCTCAAATTGTAATTCGTGGTCAAAGTTCTGTTAACGGTACCGGAGCTGCTTTAATTGTTATTGATGGTGATATTCAAACTTTTGATATGTTGAGTAATCTATCTCCTCAAAATATAAAAAACATCTCTGTTTTAAAGGGTATTGCAGCCTCTGCCTATGGTTCTAGAGGTGCTAATGGGGTGGTTCTTGTTACTACTAAAAAGTCGTACAGTGATTAATGAATTCGTAGGTATGAATTATTAATATAAATGTTTTTTATCTCCTAGATGAAGGCTGAACTTAAAATTTATAAATATTATGATCTGTAACCTAATTCCTGGTTTAAAAGATCAAAGGAAAAGTACTTTTTTTATAACCATTAAGTTTAATAGTTATGTTTTGCAAAAACATTTTCAATGATTTTTTTTTGATAAAAACTAAGAGTTTTTTGCGGTATAAAATACATCTCTCAATGATGGTAGTTTTTGTATTTTTGCTTGTAACTTTTTAAGGTGTTATTTCTATGCAATTAACTAAAGAATTTATTCAAGAGCGATTTCGAGCTATGGCAAAAGACACATTGTTAGAAACGTTAAATATTGAAATGATAGATTTTGGTGACGATTTTTTGATTTTAAAAATGCCAGTAACACCAAAAGTGCATCAACCAGATGGTGTATTGCATGGAGGAGCCACCGTAGCTTTAGCCGAAACTTGTGGAAGTTTTGCAGCCGAATTATTTCTAGATACCAAACAGTTTTTTGTTCGGGGAATAGAGATATCTGCCAACCACATAAAGAGTGTTCGTATTGGAAACGTGTTTGCCAAGGCAACGTTTATTCATAGAGGACGAACCACACAGCTATTTGAAATTAAAGTAACTGATGATGATGATAATTTAATCTCGTTATGTAAGTTAACCACTATTTCGCTTCCAAGAACAAAATAAGCTAAAAATGACTTTGGAAGCTTTTTTTAATCGTATTGAAGCACAATACCATCAAGAATTACCATTTGTAGTTTATAGAAAACCTAATAAAACTGTGGTTAAAGGTTTATTGCAACAATCCAACGATTTGTTTTTTACATCGGAATTCACAGAACAAGGTTTTGTTTTTTCTCCTTTTGATGATAAAGAAGATACTGTATTAATTCCTTTCGAAAGTTCAGAATCAATTAGCTTTCCTTTTGTCATGTTTAGCGGAGTCGAGACATCTCAACACGAATTTCGATCGGATTTAAATGCGAAAAACCACCACATCCATTTAGTTGAAAATGGAGTTGAAGCCATCGAGAACAATACATTTAAAAAAGTAGTCCTCTCAAGAATGGAAAGGGTTAAACTTTCAGAAGGAAATCCAATTACTATTTTTAAGAGGTTATTGCACAAATACGCATCAGCTTTTGTGTATTGTTGGTATCACCCAAAAGTAGGCTTGTGGTTAGGTGCAACTCCCGAAACTTTAGTTAAAATTGAAGGCAATCGATTTTCCATCATGGCATTAGCTGGAACTCAGGTGTATGACGGAACGCTGGATGTTGAGTGGCAAGACAAAGAAATTCAAGAACAACAATTTGTAACAGATTTTATTGTAGATAGTTTAAAACCATCAGCGCAGAGCATCAAAGTTTCAGAAACCAATACAGTTAAAGCAGGAGGTTTATTGCATTTAAAAACCATGATTTCGGCACAATTAAAATCAGATTCCAATTTAAAGGAAGTTATTTTAGCCATTCACCCAACACCAGCCGTTTGTGGTTTACCAAAGCAACCTGCAAAATATTTTATTTTGGAACAAGAAAATTACAACCGTGAGTTTTATACCGGCTTTTTAGGCGAATTAAATTTAGAATCCATTACTGCACCTCGGTCTGGAAGACGAAATGTGGAAAATAGAGCCTATGCCATTAATAGAAAAAGTACACAACTTTATGTAAACCTGCGTTGTATGCAATTAAAAAACACCGATGCTATTATTTATGTAGGTGGAGGCGTTACCATTAGCTCTGATGCTGAAAATGAATGGGAAGAAACGGTTGCAAAGTCTTTAGTGATTAAAAGTGTCTTGTAGTGGTAGCCTCACTATGAGTGATTTCTGTCGGACTAAGCCCAGTAGAAGTCCAGAAAATTGTATCAAGAAGTTATTGAACATTTTCCCCTTGGATTTCTTACTTTAGCGGTTCATTTAATACTAAAAATGATATACCCAAAAATTCCGCTTGCACAAACGGTTATAGAGCTTTGTAAAGCTAAAGGCATTAAGCATATTGTTATCTCTCCTGGTAGTAGGAATGCCCCTTTAACCATTGGATTTTCAAATAATGATTATTTTAAGTGTTATAGTATTGTAGATGAGCGTTGTGCAGCTTTTTTTGCTATGGGTATCGCCCAAAAACTGCAAGAACCAACTGCGGTAGTTTGTACTTCTGGTAGTGCACTTTTAAATTATTATCCGGCGGTTGCCGAAGCGTATTACAGTGATATTCCTTTGGTTGTTATTTCGGCCGATAGACCTAAACATTTAATTGGTGTTGGTGATGGGCAAACCATCAATCAACCAAATGTGTTTGAAAATCATATTCTGTATTCAGCAAATTTAAAGTTGGACTTAAAGGAAGATGAATTCGAAGTAGAAGAGGAGCTTCCTATTTTTAAGAATATTGAGAATAAGGTTGAAACTTTATTGGGTTTAAGGCAATCTATTCAAGAGTTTAATGAATTAGAAATCAACAGAGCCATCAATATGGCTTTTCAGAAAAGTGGTCCCATTCATGTTAATGTTCCATTTGATGAACCCTTATATGAGTGTGTTGCAGCATTAACAGTAGATCCAGAAGTGGTTCCTGTTAAGGAAAACCCATTAGAAATTGATGAATCCTTACTGAACGATTGTATTGAAGACTGGAATGCTGCCAATAGAAAAATGATTTTGGTTGGTGTAAAGCAACCTAATCAAATTGAACAGCGGTGGTTAAATATTTTAGCGAATGACGATAGTGTGGTGGTATTTACCGAAACAACTTCAAATATTCATCATGAAAATTTTTTCCCGAGTATAGATAAAATCATTGCACCTTTAGATGAAACTGGGTATAAAAATCTGCAACCCGATATTATACTAACCTTTGGAGGTTTAATTGTTTCAAAAAAGATAAAAGCGTTTTTAAGAACTCAAAAACCAAAACAACATTGGCATATTGACACTATAAAAGCCAATAATACTTTTTTCAGTTTAAATAGATTTATTGAAACGCAACCTAATTACTTTTTTTCTGAATTTTTACCTCAAACAAAGTCTATTTTTAGTGATTACAGATCAAGTTGGGAAGCTGTAAAACAAATAAGACGCTCTAAACATGCGGAGTATTTAGACCAAATAGAATTTACAGATTTAAAGGCGTTTCAATCTATATTAAAAGCAATACCAAACGATTCTATTCTTCAATTGAGTAATAGCTCAACAGTGCGTTATGTTCAGTTGTTTAATATAAATAAAACCTTAGAAGTTTATTGTAATCGAGGCACAAGTGGTATTGATGGAAGTACATCTACAGCAATTGGTTGCGCCGTGGCTTCAGAGAAACAAACAACCCTTATATCAGGAGATTTGAGCTTCTTGTATGATAGTAATGCCATTTGGAATAATTATATTCCAAAAAACTTCAGAATCATTGTCATTAACAATCAAGGCGGTGGTATTTTCAGAATATTACCAGGGCATAAAAACACTGAAAATTTTGATACTTATTTTGAAACTAATCATAGTCTAACGGCAAAACATTTATGTAATATGTATGGCTTAGAATACCTATCGGCTTCTAATGAATTAGAACTAAAAAATAATCTACAATCTTTTTATTCGGAAGGAACACAGCCAAAACTATTGGAAGTGTTCACGCCTAAAAACCTAAATGACGAAGTTCTTCTAAACTATTTTAAGTTTATTAAGTAAAAATGTGACTTTATTATAAAAGCTGTGTCTAAAAAATGGTATCTTTAGAACAGCTATCAATTAAAGTATTTTATAAACAATTAAACATTTTTTATCATGAGTAAACGTGACGAATTAATTGCTAAATACGCTACAGATTTAAAAGACAAATGTGGTGTTAATGCAGACATGGATTTATTAACTAAAGTGACTATTGGTTGTGGTCCATCTATTTACAATGCAGATTCTTCTACAGTTTCAGGGTCAGATGAATCTGAATTGGCTACCGTAAAAAACAACTTTTTAATTAAGAAATTGGGATTAGGCGAAGGTGATGATTTAGATGGTGCCATTGCATCTGTAATTGATCAATATGGTAAGTCTAACAGAAATAAATATAGAGCGGTTATTTATTATTTGTTAACTAAACATTTTGGTAAAGAGTCTGTCTATTAAAATCTACTATTCTATATATATTTAAAGCGCTACATTAATTGTGGCGCTTTTTTTGGCCCTGATATATTTTATGGTCTTGTTATAATTTGGAGGTGGCCTTTATATAAAGATCCGGGCTTAGTGGTTGTACTATGACTCGTCTAAGAACCATATCTTTTTCTTTCTGTCTTTCCTGTTAAGGAATGAATCCATAAACAAAAGGATGCCACTTCAATCCATAACGCAAAGTACATTTTGTTACTTTATATTATTACCTTTGCCTCATGATGCAATTAGGGCAAATAAACACATTAGAAATACTCCGTGAAACAGACCACGGTATTTATTTAATTGATAACGAAGACAAAGAAGTATTACTTCCAAATAGGTACGTGCCAGACTCGTTCAAAATCTGGGACAAGATTGATGTTTTTGTGTATTTAGATAATGAAGAACGCTTAGTTGCTACAACAGATGTACCTTATATAAAACTAGGTGAATTTGCTCTTTTACGTTGTAACCAAGTCACAGATTATGGTGCCTTTTTAGATTGGGGGTTAGTAAAAGAGTTATTTTGCCCATTTAAAGAACAAGCTTTTAAAATGAAACCGGGTGGCTGGTATTTGGTGCATTGTTATTTAGATGAAAAAACCGAAAGATTAGCTGCTTCTAGTAAAACAAACCGTTTTTTAGATAATAAAGAATTGACTGTTAATCAGTTTGATGAGGTAGATTTAATTGTTTCTCATCCATCAGACATTGGCTGGAACGTTATTGTAAATAAAAAACATATTGGGCTTATTTATAAAGACAATATTTATACCGATATAAGTGTAGGAGATAAGCTAAATGGAATTGTTAAAAAAATACGTCCTGGAAACAAATTAGATATTGCTTTAGGGCAAATTGGGTATAGAAATATAGAACCAAATGCTAAACGTGTTCTTGAAGAACTAGAAGATAATAGTGGTTATATTAATCTAACGGATAAATCTGATCCAGAAGCTATAAAAGAGCAATTACAAATGAGTAAAAAGAGTTTTAAAAAAGCTGTAGGATCACTTTATAAACAAAAACAAATTCTAATAAAACCAGATGGTATTTATTTGGTTTCATAGTTAATCTATTCTTTTTACTACCTTTATTTTATGATTCATCAAGACACCATTGTAGCCTTAGCAACACCATCGGGAGCAGGTGCAATTGCGGTTATTAGGTTATCTGGTAAGGAGGCTATTTCTATAGCAGACTCACAATTTAAGTCTGTTTCAGGTAAAGAGTTATTAAAGCAAAAAACGCATACTATTCATTTAGGTCACATAATGGATGGTGAACGTACCATTGATGAGGTGTTAGTGTCGGTTTTTAAAAACCCGAATTCTTATACAGGAGAAAATGTAGTTGAGATATCTTGTCATGGTTCTAATTATATTCAACAAGAAATCATTCAATTGTTTTTAAGAAATGGATGCCGAATGGCAGCAGCTGGTGAGTTTACATTGAGAGCCTTTTTAAATGGAAAGTTAGATTTAAGTCAGGCTGAAGCTGTGGCTGATTTAATTGCTAGTGATAATGAGGCCTCTCATCAAATTGCAATGCAACAAATGCGAGGAGGTTTTTCAACAGAAATTGCAAAACTGCGTGAAGAGCTTTTAAATTTTGCATCACTTATTGAATTGGAACTTGATTTTGCTGAAGAAGATGTAGAGTTTGCCGATAGATCGCAATTCAAAGATTTAATAGATAGAATCTTACTAGTTTTAAAACGATTGATAGATTCTTTTGCCGTTGGTAATGTGATTAAAAATGGTATTCCTGTAGCTATTGTGGGAGAACCTAATGTTGGTAAATCAACCCTATTAAACGCATTGTTAAATGAGGATAGAGCCATAGTTTCAGATATTGCTGGAACCACTAGAGATACTATTGAAGACGAAATTTCGGTGGGAGGAATTGGCTTTAGATTTATTGATACCGCGGGTATTCGAGATACTGAAGATGTCGTTGAGAGTATTGGTATTAAAAAGACTTTTGAAAAGATTGACCAAGCCCAAGTAGTTATTTATTTATTTGATGCAAATAAGTTTAAAAATCATAGTAAACAGTTTAAGGTAGAGCTTGAAAAAATAAAAAATAAATATCCCCAAAAACCCCTAGTTGCGCTTGCCAACAAAGTTGATAAGATTCAGGAAGGTCAAGTTGAAATTATTAAAAGCGAGATTCCAGAAATTCAATTATTGTCAGCAAAACAGGGAAGGGGTGTGGAAGAGCTTAAAGACACCTTACTAAGTTTTGTAAATACAGGAGCCCTAAAAAACAACGATACTATTGTTACTAATACTCGACATTACGATTCATTACTAAAAGCTTTAGAAGAAGTTTCAAAAGTTAAAGACGGTCTTGAAACTGGGTTGTCTGGAGATTTATTAGCAATAGATATTCGTCAGGCACTTTATCATTTTGGGGAGATTACTGGTGAGATATCATCTGATGACCTATTAGGGAATATATTTGCTAATTTTTGTATTGGGAAGTAAAAGGGGTATTAATGTCAAAAAAAAATGTTGTTTTAGAAATTATTCAAGAGTTCTTAGAAGCTGTAATTAAGGCTTTAGGTTATGGTAGTAAGACTAGAAAGCGTACATGGAATCAACATGTTGTTCCTTATCAAGATGGTTGGGCAGTTAGAAGAGAGGGAAATAAGCGTATTACATCTAAACATAGAAAACAAAGTACAGCCATTAGAAAAGCAAAGAGCTTAGCAAAGCGTTATGATGCCGATGTTATTATCCATCGAGCTAGTGGAGGTATTCGCGAAAGAATCAGTTATAAGGAAGATTAGTTTAACCTAAATAATGTCAAGTATGATTAATTACCCAAATGGTTTTCAGTGGACTGCTTTATTTTGCTTTTTATTCCATTTCTTATCATATACACAAGAGCAAAAACCTAATTTTTTAATTGTTTTGGGTGATGATATTAGTGCATCAAATATTGGCTGTTATGGTTCTCTAAATTTAAATACAACCCCTAATATTGATAAATTGGCTAAGGAAGGTATTAGGTTTACAAATATGTATGTAACAGAAGCTATGTGTGCCCCTACCAGAGCTGAATTGTTTACAGGTTTGATGCCTTATAAAAACGGATGCACTGTAAATCATGGAGCCACAAAGAAAGATGTTTTGAGTGTTGTTCAACATTTAGAAAATCTTGGCTACCGAGTTGGATTAACAGGAAAAAGACATTTTAAGCCAAGTTCTGTTTATCCTTTTGAGTTTGTAGATGGTTTTACAAAAAATTGTGTCCTTAATGGTAAGGTGGCTGAAGAATGGAGTGGTGTAGAGGAGTTTATTGCTAGAGATCCTAATCAACCTTTTTGCTTATTCATATGCTCGGTTAATGCCCATTCACCATGGGATGCTGGAGATACTAGTTCATGGGATATTGATGATGTTGTTTTACCAAAGAACTTAGTTGATACTAAAGAGACACGTCATTATTTTAGAGAATATTTAGCTGAGATTAGGCTATTTGATGAACAAGTAGGTAATGCAAGAAACCTACTTAAGAAAAAAAACCTTGAGAATAACACCGTGTTTATTGTATTAGATGAGAACGGGGCAGGAATGCCTTTTGGTAAATGGTCTACTTATGATTTTGGTGTTCGTTCTGCATGTGTTATGAAATGGCCAGAGCCTAATAACCATAAACTTGTAACTCCGGCAATATCAAAATACTGTGATATCTTACCAACGTTAATAGATGCAGCTGGTGGAAAAGTTCCAACTAATTTAGACGGCAAGAGTCTTATGCCAATTATTACTAAAAAAAATAGTAAGCATAGAAATCATGCATTTTTCTTATATAATAGTAATGGGCATGAAGGAACAAAATATCATACAAGAGCTGTAACTGATGGCAAATACAAATTGATTTGGACACTTACACCTGAAAATATATATGGAGTAAGAACTATTAATGGATTTGACTATGGTCATGTAGACAAAATTGAAGATAGGCACGTTCGAAAAATGTATTTGTCTTGGGTGGCCAAAGCAGGATATGATAAGGAAGCAAGTGGCTTTGTTAAGCGCTTTAAATATAGGTCGGAATTTCAACTATTTGATTTAGATGAGGATCCCGCTGAGCTTTATAATTTGGCGGCTGAACCAAGATTTGAGCAAAAGGTATTAGAGCTTAAGTCTGCAATTGAAAATTGGATGAAACAACAAGGAGATAGTGGTGTGAAAAAATAATCATCATCATAAGGAATAACTAACGTCTTCTTCCCGAGTATTCCATAGCTTCTCCTTTACCAAATCCATAGCTAAAACCAAAGGTTACAAATCTACCTCTTTGGCTACGGTTCAATGAATAATTGTTGCCTTGAATGTTTTCGGATTCAAAAATTCTTGAGGCAAATACATCTCTAATACTAAAGTTAACAACACCTTTATTTTTAAGAATCTTTTTTCTTAAGCCTAAGTCTGCAAAAAGGTTTTTAGCAGTATTTCCTTGTAAGGTTTTGGTACCAGATTGATAATTTCCTGTCACCTCGAAATCAATTTCTGCCGGAAGTTTAATTTTGCTAGTTAGTTTTCCAGTCCATTGATCAGCATTAAAATCTTTAGGGGCGTCATTAAAATCAACATCTCTTTTAAAATAATTATAATTAAGATCTCCGGTAAAAATTAACCAATTAGTTACTGGAACTTTGCCATTAAATTCAATTCCAATAGCATCAGTTGTACCTAAGTTTAAAGGCATAAATAGTGTAGAACCAGTTTCAGAATTAAAAAAGGTTACATTGCGTTCAATGGCATCCGTTGTATACCTGTAATATACTCCAAAATTTAAAGAAGACTTCCCTAAATTATAGATATTGGTTAACTCATACGAATCTGTAAACTCTGGACGTAAATCTGGATTTCCGGTTCTAATATTAAAATTGTTTCTTGGGCTAAAAAAAGGATTAAGATCCCAAAGTCTTGGTCTATACACCCTTCTAGAATAACCAATTTGTACAGAGTACGAATCACTTAATTTATAAGAGGAATGGAAACTAGGAAATAGGTTGGAATAGTTCTGATTATTAGATTCGTTTGTATTTATTAATAGGGTTTCTAGATCCGTGTTTTCAAGACGTAAACCTAATTTAACACCCCATTTATCACCTTCATAAGCTGCTGTACCGTAAACACCTAATACATTTTGATCAAATTCAAAAATATCTGTTTGGTTAGGGTCAGTTACAAAATCATTACCCAATAATTCCTGTACTTCAAAATCATTACTAACACTATTTAACAGATATTGAGCACCCGTTTCTAAGGTGAATTTTTCATTGTATGGTTTGGTATAATCTAACTTAAAGGTATAATTAGCTTCTTTAAAGTCAGTTCTTGTTTTTTGGTCACTTTCTAAATGTTCGCCAAAACTAGTTCTATCTTCAAAATAAGACGATTGCTCTTTACCAAAAAAACGACCCAAGGCACTAAAAAGTAACATATGATCTTCGTGGTCTTCAAAATCTTTTTTGTATTGAAGTTCATATTGATATTTAGGGTTGGTAGCATCAGTAAACTCAGTTCTTTTCCATGTTGAAGATAAAATCCCCGATGTTATAGAATCAAAAACCGTTTCAGAAGGTTGGTCCTCAACTTCATAAGCAAAATTTCCCGAAAGCGTTATCACATTAGTGTCGTTTATGTAATAATCTGTACCTAAAATAATATTATAGAATTTCTCATTTCTATATTCAGTACCTTCAGACTCTATGTCTATATCATTGGCTAAATCTCTAATGATAATTTTTCTGTCGTTTGGTAATTTGCGGTAGCCTATACCTAATTGGCTAAAAAGATTAAACTTCTCAGTACGTCTATTCAAACTTAAACCAAAACTATGGTTGGTAGGGTCTCCTATATTCAAACTAGCAGAACCGTTCAAACCTTTTCGTTCATCTTTTTTAATTACAATATTTATAATTCCTGCGGTTCCCTCAGCATCATATTTTGCGGAAGGGTTGGTAATAACTTCTACGCGCTCCATCATATCAGCAGTTATAGTTCCTAGTGCATTTCCACCATCACCAGCGATAACTGAAGGTTTACCATTTATAAGTATTTGAACACCTTGACTGCCTCTTAAACTAATTTCTCCTTCAATATTAACATTTACAGAAGGGACATTATTTAAAACATCTAAAGCACTTGCTCCAGCGCTACTTAGGTCTTTACCAATGTTAAAAATTCTTTTATCAAGTTTAAATTCAGTTTTAGAAACTTCAGCTTGTATAACTACCTCATTAAGTTGTTCCAAATCTTCTTCAATAATAATATTTCCTAATTGAATTTTTCCTTTTACTACATTAAAATCATTAATAGTTTTTGTTTTAAAACCAATAAAACTAACAGCAAGATGAAAGTCCGGAGCTTCAGTGTCCAAAAAAAATGTACCATCCTCAAATGTAGTAGTGCCCGTAATATTTTTGTTAGAACCATTTTCTACAACCAAAATAGTTGCAAAAGCAATAGGTTGATTACTACCAGCCTCTAGAACTTTACCTGTAATGTTTATATTTTTATTCTGACTAAAACCCGCAAGCACAAAAAATACGCTTAAAAGAATGCTAGAGGTGAGTGACTTTAAATTTTTAAATTGTAAAAGAATCATGGTTATTATTTAAATGTGCAAATATAATTACATCAATAAGGAATTAATGCTAGCTTAGATAAGCTTTTTGAATATTACTATTGAATTAAATTATATAATAACAAGGGGTAAAATTAAATCATTTTAAGAGGTAAAGATGTTAAACTACTTATAAAATTATAAGAACTAAGCCATCTTTCTTCATAAATTTGTTTAAGTAACTTTTTGAGCAAAAAAGAAACTAAAAGTTTCTCCTCATTAATTTTATAAAAAGATATAAAGTAAAATATGAAAAAACTATTAGTAGTATTAGTAATAGCCATTACAACAAACAGTTTTGCTCAAATTTTAGAACCTGTAAAATGGAATACTTCTGTTGAAAAAATTTCAGATATAGAATATGATTTAATAATTGAGGCAACCATTGAAAAAGGGTGGCATGTATATTCTCAATATACAGAAGAAGGAGGTTCATTACCTATTGAAATATTTAAAGGGAAGCCTGAAGAAGGATTTGAAATAATAGGAAAAGCTGTTGAAAGTGATACTATTAGAAAATACAATGAAATCTTTGAAGTGAATGAATCCTATTTTGATGACTATGCAATACTAAAGCAACGTATCAAAGTAAATAATGGGAATCTTTCGGAAGCAACACTAATACTTACCGGGCAAGTTTGTAAAGAAGTATGTTTACAAATTAATGAAGAATTCAAATTTAATTTATTATCAGATAATGCAAACATTTCAGAACTAAATAATGAAATAAAGACTATTGATAATTCAGCTGTAAATAATAAGCTTTATGGCATGAATCCAGAAGAGGTATCCCTCATTGAAAATGAAATAAAAGAAGAAAAGTCCTTATGGACCATTTTTGGTTTAGGATTTTTAGGAGGATTATTGGCCTTGTTAACGCCTTGTGTGTTTCCTATGATTCCTCTAACTGTAAGTTTTTTTACAAAGAGCGAGGGACAAAGTAAGGGCTCTGGAATAGGTAAAGCACTGATTTACGGTTTCTTTATTTTATTAGTTTATTTAATATTAAGTATTCCTTTTCACTTATTAGATTCTGTAAACCCTGATATTTTAAATGAGATATCAACAAACATTTGGCTAAACATAATTTTCTTTGCCATTTTTGTGTTTTTCGCTTTCTCTTTCTTCGGATACTATGAGTTAACATTACCTTCAAGCTGGACAACCAAGACAACTAGAGGAGAAACCGCAGGTGGTATTATTGGGGTGTTTTTTATGGCTTTAACTTTAGCTATTGTTTCTTTTTCTTGTACGGGGCCAATTCTTGGGTCATTGTTGGCTGGTTCGTTGTCTTCTGATGGTGGTGCTTGGCAACTCACAGCGGGTATGGCTGGTTTTGGTGTGTCTTTAGGGTTACCATTTGCTTTATTTGCAATGTTTCCAAATATGATGAATGCTTTACCTAAGTCCGGAGGCTGGTTAAATACAACGAAAGTAGTTTTAGGTTTTTTAGAATTAGCATTAGCATTTAAATTTTTATCTAATGCAGATTTGGTGGCCCATTGGGGACTTTTAAAGATTGAACCATTTCTAATTATCTGGATAATTTGTTTTGGTGGTTTAGCTTTGTATTTATTAGGAAAAATTAAATTCCCTCATGATTCTCCTTTAAAGAAATTATCATTTTTTAGAATAGCTTCAGGAGTATTGGTGGCTGCTTTTACAATATATCTAATTTCTGGGTTTAGAGTAAATAAAGAAACGAATACGTTTACCTCCTTAACTCTTTTAAGTGGTTTAGCACCTCCAGTTGGCTATAGTTGGTTTTTACCCAGCACCACTACAAATAACCTTAAAACCTTTAAAGATTTAAAAGAAGGCATTGCATATGCTAAAGAAGTAAATAAACCTATTATGATTGATTTTACGGGTTATGCTTGTGTAAATTGTAGGAAGATGGAAGAACATGTATGGCCAACACCTAAAGTTGATAATTATTTGAAATCTGATTATGTAATAATTTCACTTTATGTTGATGATAAGAAGGAGTTGCCAAAGGAAGAACAACTTGAGGTAAATAGAATTAATGGGGGAACACGTGTATTAAAGAACTACGGACATAAATGGGCTAATTTTCAAACGCAATTTTTTAAATCAAATTCACAACCTTATTATGTGCTACTTAGTTCTGATGGTAAGCAGATGTTAAGTAAGCCTATAGGTTATACTCCAGATGAAGATGCGTATGCTAAAGTTTTAGAATTGGGTATTGAAAAATTTAAAACAATTAATTAAAAAATTATTGTTCTAAAATCTTTATCATTTTAAAAGATTTAAATAGATGAAATACCCCAGGTATTATTAAAAGACCTCCAATAATAAGAGCTTTACCTAAAACATGTATTACTTTTTCTGTAGCAACAGTTTCTAATAAATCTATTGAAGAAGTTGAGGTTATAATCAATTCTGGAAAATGAGGTATTAATGCTGCTAAAAGTATTAATAATACTTGTAGACCTGCCAAAAATCTACTCAAAATTCTACGTTCATTTTTTATTAAATTTAATAGAGGAAGGATTAATGTTGCAGACAAAATAATGAATACCCATGATATTGGACTTTCAATAAAATTTAAAACAAACGTAAATTTATTTATATACCCATAGCTAAGTAAAACAAACCCTATGATAATAACGACAATAGTGGCTATTCTAGCTTTTTTTACATATATAAATCTATTAGAGTTTTCAGATTCTCCAATAAGTAAGACCGAAGTTAAAAATGCACATAGTGATGCAAAAAAACACCCTACCAAAAATGAAAATAGGTTAAACCAAGGCTTAATAAACAAATCGAAAAAATGATAGCTCTCGTAGTTTTCAGTAAGTATAATTTGCCCTGAAATCATTGCTCCAAAAGTCATTCCTAAAAAAATCGGAGTAATTAAACTAGAAACTCTAAACATCCAATCGTATAAAATTTGTGATTTATCAATATAAGCATCATAGTGTCTAAACACAAAAGCAACACCTCTTAAAGTTATACCAAGTAATACTAGGGTTAATGGAATATGAAGATGCACCATTAGCACATTATAGAACGCAGGAAATCCTACCCACAAAATTACTATCATAATAATTATCCAAATATGATTAGCTTCCCAAACAGGTCCCATAACACGGTATACCGTTTTTTTAGTGATTTTTTGATTTTCTTTAGATGAAAATAATTCTATGATACCCGCACCAAAATCTGCACCGGCTAAAATCACATAAAGCAGTAGAGACACCATTAAAAAGAATAAGACTACGTATAGCATATTACACTAATTTAGATTGGTTAAGCGATTTTATTTGACGAATCATTAACCAAGTAACTGCAATAGTTAAGATTGTATATAAGCATAAATACATGTAAAAGCTAAATATCATCCCTGGCATTGGGGTTACAGCATCTTTGGTTTTCATCACATTATGTATTATCCAGGGTTGTCTGCCAACTTCAGTAACTATCCAACCTGCTTCTAAGGCTATAAATCCCATTGGGGCCATTATTGTAAATAATAGCCAATATTTAGTGTTATCCCACCAAGATTTCTTTTTTAAACTTATAAAAAATAATACGCCTGTAAAAAGAAGCAAAGTACCTAAACCAACCATAATTTGAAAGGCATAATGAACAATGGGTACATTGGGTTGAATGTCTTCAGGAAAATCATTTAAACCTTTAACTTCGGCATTAAAGTCTCCAAAAGCAAGAAATGATAGGGCATTAGGGATTTCAATTTTATGAGTAACATTTCTGTTATCTTCATCTACTATACCTCCAATATACAAGGGTGCACCTTTTTTTGTTTCGTAATGCGCTTCCATTGCAGCTAGTTTAACAGGTTGTCTTATAGCAATATCTTTGGCAGATAAATCGCCGCTTATAGGTTGTAAAATAGCGGCTATGGCTCCAAAAGTAATGGCTATCTTAAATGCTTTTTTATGTAATTCAGGATGCCTGTTTTTATAGATTTGGAATGCATGAATACCAGCAACGGCAAACCCGGTGGCAGTAAATGCAGCCAGGGTCATATGTAGGGCCTGAGTAAACCAGGCGTCATTTAAAAGTGCTTGTATCGGATCAATATTCAGAAATTCACCATTTATATAATCGAAACCAGAAGGTGAGTTCATCCATCCATTAGCAGAAACTACTAATATGCCCGATGCTACACCTGATATACCAACAATTACTCCCGTAAACCAATGAAACTTTTCTGGTAATTTATTCCATCCGTATAAATAGAAACCTAAAGCAATGGCTTCAACAAAAAATGCCGCTCCTTCCAGAGAAAATGGCATACCTATAATGGGGCCTGCATGTTTCATGAATTCTGGCCAAAGTAAACCTAATTCAAAAGATAAAGCTGTTCCTGAAACAGCACCTGTAACAAAAAAAATCGCGACACCTTTTTGCCACGATTTTGTTAATTTTAAATAAATAGGGTTTTTGGTATTTAGCCATTTTTTATGAGCAACTACCATAAAGAAAGGCATGACCATACCAATACATGCAAATACAATATGAAATATAAGTGTAAATGCCATTTGCAATCTAGCAGCATCTAAATTATCCATAAAAAGGGTTTAAAGTAGTACTACAAAGATACTGTTTAGGCATAATTTTTATATGCTTTTTAGTATAAAAAAAGGGTTTATTTTAACGGGAAAAAATCTGGTATTACTCAATAATTTTAACCTCAAAAAGCTTGTCCCATCTTTTGCCAGTTACAAAAATACTTTTTGTTTCAGGATTGTAAGCAATACCATTAAGAACATCAAGTTTAGGGTGTTGTGTTACTAATTCTTTAAGAGGTGAAAAATCAATAACACCAATCACAGCTCCATTTTCTGGATTAATAATGGCTACTCCATTTTTTTGATATCTATTGGTGTATATTTTTCCATCAATCCATTCCATTTCATTAATCTGAGATATTTTACCCTTATTGGTACAAACTTGTATGTAATCTTCTTCAACTAATGTTTCTGGGTTTAACATCCAAATTTTTTCAGTGCCATCACTTTTATAAATAACATTATTGTGGTTACAAAGTCCCCAACCTTCCTTACTATTACCATATTTAAAGCTACTTAATTTTTCTAAGGTGTCTACACTGTAAACAAATCCAGTTCCTTTACGCCAAGTGAGTTGAAATACTTTGTTATTAAGAATAGTTAATCCTTCACCAAAATACTCATCAGCCAGATTAATATTCTTTAATACTTTACCAGTTTTATAGTCTAGTTTTCTAAGTTTAGATTCACTGTATTGGCCCGTGCTTTCATATAAGAAACCATTGTAGAATTCTAATCCCTGCGTATAGGAGGTAATATCATGTGGGTATTCATTTATAATTTCATAAGTAAATATTTTAGGTGCTTTATCATTTAGTATAGTGATAGCGGATGTTATGACTTGGAGGTTATCATCAAAATAAACTTTAGCTTCAATAGGCTGCTTACCAAGTTTAACATTGGTAAGTTCAGTTTTTTCACTGACTCTTTTTTTTCCTAAAGTATAAATCACTGAATCTATTGCGTGATTTTTTTTATTTATTAAAGAAAGTTCTAAGGTTTTATTTTTATTAATATTTCCTTTTTCGGCATTAGTAGTTATAACAAAATCAATTTTTTTCTTTCCAGAATTAGAACCACATGAAATAATAAATCCGCTTAAAAATATGATTAAGAGATATTTGAGTGTAGGCATTACATTTTTTTTATTTGAAGCAAGATATTTATTTAAAATCAGTTTAGAAAATCATTGTGAAAATTTTAAAAGATTGTATCTTTGCAGCCGGCAAGTCCTACACAACCAGCTCCTGTAGAATCCTCCAGGGCGGGAACGCAGCAAAGGTATACGGTTGTAGCGGTGTGATGTAGGTAGCTTGCCTTTTTTTGTGCACTAAAATTAAATTTCTTTATCGTTAATCTATATTGTATTTTGGTGCTTTACATTATCAAAAGTTTATAAAATGTCTAAAGTTATTTTAATTACTGGAGGCTCCTCTGGAATTGGTAAATCTATAGGTGAGTTTTTAACTTCAAAAGATTATATTGTTTATGGAACCAGTAGAAACCCTGATAATTATAAGGAAAGTAAGTTTCCAATTTTGGCTTTAGATGTAAAAAATGTAGTAAGCATTCAAGAAACGGTACAAGCGGTTCTTGAAAAAGAGGGACGTCTTGATGTATTAATTAATAATGCAGGTGCTGGCATAACAGGGCCCATAGAAGAAACTCCTGAAGAACAGATTAAAAATAATTTTGATACCAATTTTTTTGGCCCAATAAATGTGATAAAGGCGGTTTTACCACAAATGAGGAAGCAAAAAGGAGGATTAATTATAAACGTTACATCTATTGCTGGTTATATGGGGTTACCATATAGAGGTATTTATAGCGCTAGTAAAGGGGCTTTAGAGTTAATAACCGAAGCATTTAGAATGGAGATTAAGGAATTTAATATTAAAATGACCAATGTTGCTCCTGGTGATTTTGCTACGAATATTGCGGCCGGAAGATATCATGCACCTCTTCTTGAAGATTCTCCATATAAAACTTCTTATGGGAATACATTAGAGTTAATGAATGAACATGTAGATTCTGGCAGTAACCCAAATGTAATGGCTAAAGAAGTATTCAAAATTATAAATACACCTAACCCTAAAGTACATTATAAGGTGGGGGAGTTTATGCAGAAGTTTTCTATTGTTTTAAAGAGAATTTTACCTGACAAAGTTTATGAAAAACTTTTGATGAATCACTACAAACTTTAAGATTGGTATGTTGTTTGATGTAATTACTTCAAATATCATCAATCATGAAACAGTTTTTTCCAATTGTATTAACATTTTCTTTTTTTCTTTTCACAGGATGTGAAGATGTACTTGAATGTATTATAAATATTCGTCCAGAGTTAGAAAATAAATCCCTAGTTCATGGTCATGTTGATGAATTTTATTTTGAATCCATTTCAGCGGAAATAAAAAATGAACCAAATGATAATGTTTATGATTATTATTTTTCAGTTTCTGGAAATATTCCAGAAGGCATAGAGTTGTTTTATGACTATAGGGAAGTTGTTTTTGAAGGCATTCCAAAAGAAACGGGTAGGTTTACCTTGAGAGTTTCTTTAACAGCAGAAGCTATAGTTGAATATTATTATGATGAGTTCGGTAATGAATATTATCATGACCCCTTATGTTCAAATAATACTTCAAGGGTTTATACTTTGGTAATTCGATAAAGAAAATTAATTATTTAAAAGTTCTAAAAGCTGTTTTTCAAAATTTATTGAAAACATATTAGTGTTCGAATTAACTATTTCCCCTTTTTTATCTATAATCATTGCTTTTGTCATAGGGTATATGGCTAACTCTTTTTTTGATTTATTAGGGTCTTTTAAAACAAATTGATTGGTATAACTAAAATTACTTTTTTTCAAAGTTTGCTTTGGTCTATCAATGCCAACTTTATCAATATTAATAGTTACAAAACTTACCTCAGGGAATTTGGTTTTCAGCTCTTTAATTTTATTATGGCTCTTTTTAAAATGTGCAAAATGGACCTGAGACCAGTAAGAAATAACAGTAGGTGTTTTTATTAAAGATGCTATCTCAAATTCATTATTATCAAAATCAATAATTTTAATATTAGGCAAGGTAGAACCAGGTTCCAAATTAATTAATGAATTTGCAAAATCCGTTATAACAATTTTGGCTTCTTCATCAGAAGATTTTGATAAAAATGATTTTAATAAGGCGCTATTATTTTTTACATTTCTATTTAATGAAAGGTGTTTTATTGTAAAGTAATAAAGTAAATCATTTTTAATTGATTCATCATCAACCAAACTATCGATTAATTTTAGCCTATCTAGGTTATAACATAATGAACCCCATCTAAATTTTTTGTCTTTAGCATGATGGGTATGCATCTCTAAAGCTAATGTGTTAAAATTATGCCTTAAAAGCGTTTTATAATTGTGATAGTGCTTAAAAAAGGTGTCATTATAATTTATATCTTTTCTATAACTGTAAAAATCTTCGGGAAGTGTATTTAACAAGTCGCCCTTATTTTTATTTCCATAATGTATAAAAGGATAAACCTCCATACTAGAATAGTAACTGTAATTAATGTTGGCAAGAGCAATTTTTTTAAATAAATCAGAGTTCTTATGTTTTTTGTTAAAGTTTTCTAGGAGCTTAAGTTTTTTATCTTTTAAAGAATCAATATGTTTTATGTATCCTTGAGGGTTTAGTTGGCAAAGTTTTAGAATATGTTTTTCACTTTTTTCGTTTTCTAAAAATTCATTAATAAAATAATTGTTTTTTTTAGAACCTTTGCCACTATAAACTAATGACTCGTCAAACTCTAAAGTATTCATTCTAAGCAGAATACTATCAAATGGCTCAACCAAAATCATTTGGTATTCATCACCATGTTTAAAAGTATAAACACCTTTTATTAAACTGTCAATTTTAAATTTAAAGCGATTTTTACCGTCAAGTTTAATGGAGTCAACAGTTTTGTTGTCTTTCTCAAGAATTACAAATTTAGAGTTAGGGTTTATAATTTCACCACCAATAAAAGCACTATCAACCTCTGTCTTAAAACTGTTACATGAAGAGTTTAAAAACATAAGCGTTATTGAAATTAGCAAAACAAATAACCTCATATCACAAAATAGCACTATTATATCTGCTACAAAAATAGAGTTTGTAATTTTAAAGAGTTGTTAATGCGCTGTTAAATGTTGATACTACTATGATTATTGGTAGAAATTCGTGTATTGAATATAATTAAAAATAGACTTCATAAGTTTCCACTTACCAATTCATTTTTCTACTTTTGCAAAAAAAATTAAACAAGCATATGTTATCAGTATCAAATCTTTCAGTTCAGTTTGGAAAACGTGTTCTATTTGATGAAGTAAATACAACGTTTACTCAAGGAAATTGTTACGGTATTATTGGAGCCAATGGTTCTGGAAAATCTACATTTTTGAAGATTATTTCTGGAAAAGCTGAGGCTACATCAGGTCATGTTTCTTTAGAAGCTGGTAAACGTATGTCTGTTCTAGAGCAAAATCACAATTTGTATGATGAGCATACAGTCTTAGAAACAGTTTTAATGGGTAATAAGCCATTATTTAAAATTAAGACTGAAATAGATGCTTTATATGCAGATTATACGGATGAGAATGCTGAAAAAATAGGGGAACTTCAAGTACAATTTGAAGAAATGAATGGTTGGAATGCTGATAGTGATGCAGCAGCAATGTTATCTAACTTAGGAATAAAAGAAGATTTTCATAATAGCTTAATGAGTGATTTAGATGGTAAACAAAAAGTACGTGTTTTATTGGCACAAGCACTTTTTGGAAATCCTGATGTGCTAATTATGGATGAGCCTACCAATGATCTTGATTATGAAACTATTTCATGGTTAGAAAATTTCTTGGCAAATTATGATAACTGCGTAATAGTCGTTTCTCATGACCGTCACTTTTTAGATGCTGTATGTACTCACATCTCGGATATAGATTTTGGTAAAATAAATCATTTTTCAGGCAACTATACCTTTTGGTATGAATCTTCTCAATTAGCAGCTCGTCAAAGAGCACAGCAGAATAAGAAAGCAGAAGAAAAGAAGAAAGAGTTAGAAGAATTTATTCGTCGTTTTTCTGCCAATGTTGCAAAAAGTAAACAAGCAACAAGCAGAAAAAAAATGATTGAAAAACTTAATGTTGCCGATATTAGACCTACTTCTAGAAGATATCCAGCTATTATTTTTGAACGTGATAGGGAGGCTGGTGATCAAATTTTAAATATTGAGGGACTTGAAGCTTCAATTGAAGGCGAAACGCTTTTTAATAATATTGATTTAAACTTGGTTAAGGGAGACAAAGTAGTTGTTTTTTCAAGAGACTCTAGAGCAACAACAGCTTTTTATCAAATAATAAATGGTAATGAAAAGGCAGATTCAGGTAAGTATTCGTGGGGAATAACAACTACACAATCATATTTGCCCTTAGATAATAGTGAGTTTTTTGAAAGTGATTTATCCTTAGTTGATTGGTTACGCCAGTGGGCACAAACAGAAGAAGAACGTGAAGAAGTTAACATTCGTGGGTTTTTAGGTAAAATGATTTTTAGTGGTGAAGAGGCTTTAAAAAAATGTAATGTGCTTTCTGGAGGTGAAAAAGTGCGTTGCATGTTAAGCAGAATGATGATGCTTAGGGCTAATGTGCTAATGCTAGATGAACCAACCAATCACCTAGATTTAGAGAGTATTACAGCATTTAACAATTCGCTTAAAAATTTTAAAGGCACCATATTATTTACAACGCATGACCATGAGTTTGCTCAAACGGTTGCTAATAGGGTAGTAGAGTTAACTCCAAATGGCATAATTGATAGATATACTACTTTTGATGAGTACATGCAAGACTCAAAAATTAAGGAGTTACGAAATAAGATGTACGGCGTTACGGTTTAAGCCTGTAGTTCAGAATTAATTTCTTCTATTATAGGTACAGCTTTATCTAGTTCATCTTTATGAACTAGTAATACCTGGAGTAAATGACCACCGTACACCTTTGGATCCAGGCCGGAGTCATTTTGTTGTCTAACTACAGGATTAATGCCAGAATCTTTCAAATTTTGAATTATTCGCTCAGTAATAATTATATTGCCCGTAAATACTTTTATATAATTAGAATCCGTCATAGCTTTATGATTTTGAGTTCACTTAAATATAAGAAATTTTAAGTAGATTTCCTAGCTATTCTAGAGATGTTAAAACGTGCCTCGTAATCCAATCTTGTTGGTACTAAATGAAATATTCCAAGAAATATTATTCTTTTTAGACTTTTTAGCTTGATATAAATTGTTTTTATTAAGGAACTTATCAATACTATCAACAACAATAATACTTAAGGCAGTACTGAAAGCAATGTCTGTAACCCAATGTGCGTTGTCAACCAATCTACTTATGGGAGGGATAGCACCGATACTATAAATTCCAATTTTCACCCAAGTATTATCAAACTGTTTTGCAATAGCATGTGCCATAGTAATTGAAAGTGAAGAGTGTCCTGAAGGAAATGAATGAAATTTAGGCTCTCCAGAAAAAGGACTAAATTCCCAATTACCCAATCCAGAACCTGGTCTAGCTCTACCTACTGATGTTTTTAATAAGGATGTAATAACCCCTGTTGTTAAGGAAGAAGAAATTATTAAGACACTAGTTTTTCTAATTTGTTCATTTTTAGTAAATAAACCAAAACCATACAAACCCACATTAGCCATAAAATAGTTTTGCGGGCTACCAAAATACCAACCAAAATCTCTTATAAATTTGGGGAAATCATTTTGTTGACGGAGGAAAAAACTATTCACTTCATCATCTGCCACAGATAATATCATGGTACCTCCAATTAAGCTCCCAAGTTTTAAATAATCATTTCCCTTCCAGTATAATGGTCTTGTAAATGCATGACCAACACTTTTAAAAGTAGAGGTAGCATCGTGTTTAATAAGTTCACCAATAGTTATACTGTCTATACTTTTGGCATTTATAATTTGTTGACCAAATCCTAAATATGAAGACAATAATAATAACGATATAAGGAAGGTTCTTACCATATAAACCTAACGTAATTCTGCCCCTAATTGTTTTTCAAAATTAGCCTGAAGCTTATTCATTATTTTGTCAATCTGCTTATCGGTAAGCGTTTTATTTTCGTCTTGTAATGTGAAACTAACGGCGTAACTCTTTTTGCCTTTAGGCAGGTTCTTACCTTGATAAACATCAAATAAATCAACATCTTTAAGCAGCTGCTTTTCCGTTTGAGATGCAATTCTATCAATATCTTCAAAAGAAACAGATTCATCTAATAACAAAGCGAAGTCACGTCTTACAGCAGGATATTTAGGTATGTCTTTAAACTTAATGTTATTATGTCTTACCATATCTAAAATGTTGTCCCAATTAAAATCAGCAAATAACACGTTTTGAGAAATCCCAAAATGCTTTAATACTCTTTTGTTTACCAAACCAAAATCAACAAGTTTGTTTTTTCCTAATGATAGACTTACACCTTCATTAAACACATCATTTTTTACAGGATACACTTTATATCGAGACAACCCTAATCGTTCTAAAATACTTGTAATGGTTCCTTTTAAATAGAAAAAATCACTTTTTTGAACGGTGCTGGTCCAACGTTCTTGTGAACGGTTTCCAGTAACAAATACGGATAAATGCTTGAATTCTTCTCTAGTATCTCCATATTGATGATAGGTTTTACCAAACTCAAACAATTTTAAATTATCTTGTTTTCTGTTGATGTTATAGCTCACTGCCTCTAAACCGGAGAACAGTAAACTTTGACGCAGTACACCTAAATCAGTACTCAAATGGTTCAATATAGAAACATTGTGTTCCTTTTTTAACTGCTCGCTTAACTCAATATATTTTGTTGTAGTTAAAGAATTTGCCATGATTTCATAAAACCCTTGGGCAACTAGTTGATTACTAACAACATTCTGAATTTTATGGTCATCAAACTTTGATGTGCTTGAAATAGAAGCATTTAGTTTTTTGGTTGTGCCAATATTGTTATACCCATAAACACGAAGAACTTCTTCAATTACATCAGCTTCACGCTGTACATCGTTTCTGTAGGCCGGAACAGTTAACCCTAAACCAGCTTCAGTAACATTATTTACTTTGATTTCAAGTGATGTTAAAATGCTTTTAATAGTTTCTCTAGGAATTTCTTCACCAATCAACTTTTTAGCATTATCAAAACTTAATCGAACTTGAAAATCCTCAATTTTATTTGGGTATATATCAACTATATCACTTGTAATTTCACCACCAGCTAATTCCTGAATTAACAAAGCTGCTCGTTTTAATGCATATTCTGTAACGTTAGGATCTATTCCACGTTCAAAACGAAAAGATGCATCGGTATTCAAGCCATGACGCTTAGCTGATTTTCTGATAGAAACTGGATTAAAATAAGCACTTTCTAAAAAGATGCTTGTGGTAGTTTCAGTAACTCCAGAGTGTTCACCACCAAAAACTCCAGCAATACACATAGGCTTTTCGGCATCACAAATCATTAGATCATCTTCATGTAATTCACGCTCTACACCATCTAAAGTCACAAATTTAGTTCCCTTTTTAAGGGTTTTAATTTCTACTTTATTTCCAGAAATTTTAACCGCATCAAAAGCGTGTAAAGGCTGGCCTAATTCATGAAGCACATAATTTGTAGCATCAACTATATTGTTAATTGGTGCTAAACCAATGGCTTTTAACCTGTTTTGTAACCACGATGGTGATTCTTTAACTTTTAAACCGTTTATAGTAACACCACAATATCTTGGAGCCAAATCTTTATTGATAACATCAACATCCATTTTTAGCATACGGTTATCTACTCGAAAAGAACTTACTGATGGTGTAATCAACTCTAAATTAACATCTTTTTGAAGTAAACCAGCTTTAAGATCTCTGGCGGTCCCCAAATGACTCATAGCATCGGCTCTGTTGGGTGTTAATCCTATTTCAAATACATGGTCATTTTCAATATCAAAAATATCCGCACATGGTGTTCCAACTTTTAAGTCTTCATCTAGAACCATTATGCCATCATGAGATTGCCCTAAGCCTAACTCGTCTTCAGCGCAAATCATTCCATAACTTTCTTCACCTCTAATCTTACCCTTTTTGATTTTCCAACTTTCGCCTTCAGGAGAATATAAGGTAGTGCCTATAGTTGCTACGGGTACCTTTTGTCCTGCAGCCACATTAGGTGCACCACAAACTATTTGTAAGGGCTCATCACCACCTACATTCACAGTAGTAACTTTTAATTTATCTGCATTAGGGTGTTTTTTGCAGGTTAAAACCTCTCCAACAACCACACCTTCTAAACCTCCTTTAACTGATTGGTAAGTATCTATACCTTCTACTTCAAGACCTAAATCTGTTAGTAGTTCACTTATTTGCTCAGGTGCCCAATCAATCTTTATAAATTGCTTTAACCAATTATATGAAATCTTCATAAAATCTTCGTCTAGTTTAAGGGAACAAATATAAAACTATTGAAAGTAGCATTCAAATAAAGTGTTGGGATTTATGGGAGTATTATTTTGAGGTTATAGTCTATCTAAGCACATATGTTGTTTGTCGAAATTATAAAGTTTGGTCACTAATAAATAATTACTTTTTAAAATTAAAAACAATGATTAGAGTTATTGCAAAATTCTTGTGTATTATATTTATATTATTTATAAATTTTGGTTGTGGTAGTGATAGTGGGGGAGGAACAGATGATGAAATTATAATTGATTCTTATAGCCTAATTGTAGAAGAAGAAAGTATAGCATCTGAGGGAATAAATTTTGGATATATAAAACCTGGAAGTGTTTCAGAATCTAAATCATTTACTGTAAAAGGTGAAAATTTGACTTCTGAAATACAAATTTCTATTTCAGATAATTTTCAATTATCTCTGGATAATTTAGATTATAACAGTTCTGTTACTGTTGCATCAGCTAATTCAAATTTCACTAATACTATTTATGTACGCTTCACTCCTGGTGATACGGCAATAGGAGATATTAACGGAGTTGTTAATATTAACAATGCTGACGCCACTAATATTAGCTTTGATGTTGAAGGTAAGACAGGGAATATGGATGTTATTAATTATGTGACTTTTGATAAAGAACGTTTGGCTTTTGGAGGAGGCTATACGCAACATTTAAGAAAAACATTTACACTGCATAATGATATTAATAATATTGAATCTATTAAAATGTATGTTAAATTAACTTGTCCTGATGTTGGGTGTGATGAATGGGATGTTTTTGCTAATGTTAAGGTAAAAGATCCTATTTCTGGGGAAGACTACGAATTAGGAAGATATATTACTCCTTATTGGAATGACAATAGTCAACTAATTAGAGGATTCGAGTTTGATGTTACGGATTTTAAATCTATACTTACTGGAGATGTAGAGTTAAGAATAAGAACAGAGTGTTGGAATGCTAGAGGATATGAAGTAACCGTTGATTTTGATTACCATGTTGGTATTCCAGACTATCCTTATTATGCAATAAGCCGTGTGTTTAATTACGATAATGGTTCTGCATCTGGTGTTCCTTATGGTATTAGTCATGATATGGATTTAACTAGAGATGTTACTATTCCTTTAAATGCTGAAAGCACACATTTAAGAACATTTATCAATGGTTGGGGTGAAGCTTATCCTGCGGATAGTGATGGTAGAAGGTGTGCGGAGTGGTGTTATAGAACACATCATATTAAAATAAATAACATTAATTCTTTTGAACATTACATGGGGCCTCTAGATTGTGCTAGTAACCCTGTAAATAATCAATCACCTGGAAATTGGATGCCAGATAGAGCAGGGTGGTGTCCTGGTATGGTAGTGCCTACTAGAATTGATAAGTTTGCAACCCCAATGGCTGGAGAAACATTTGGTTTAGAGTATAGTTTTGAAGATTGGGTAAGTGATGAGACTAAAGATGCTTATTATCCACTTTCAACATTTATAGTAGTAAAAAGTAATACTGAAATAGCCAGAGCTACTGTGGTTGATTGATTAATATTGTTACTATTAAATTAAGTCATTTAGCAAATCTTTATAAAGTCTATTTCTTATTAAGATTCATTTTTTTAATAAATGTTTCAATACTAGGGTCAATTATTTCATTATTAATTTCCGTTATTTCATGATTACCCGAGGAAACAACATTTTTTCTTATGTTTTTACATGAAAAGAAAATTAGAATAAAAAATACGAAGTTAATTTTTTTTGATTTCATAATCTAATTCCCTTGCTCTAGTTAATACTTTTGAGTAAAAGCCTGTTATAGCATTAAAATATTGTTTGCTATGACGCATTATTTCATACAAATTATGTTCTTGCTGAATGGTTTTTAAAGAATAATAAAATTCCCCTGAACTTTTTCTTTTTACAGAAGTGTTCATTAAAATATCAAAATCAGGATGACTAATAACCTGAGCCATTCTTTCTATTCTAGCATTAACCTCATTAAATTCGTCTAAGTAATTATTTAATTTTGAATAAATCGCGGCATCAATAAAATTGGATTCTATGGAAAGAAATACTTCGTAAGATTTGGTATTGTTGAAAAGAGGTTCCATCCTTTTATACAATAAAAAAGAAGAATCTAATACTTGTCGATTATGGATGTCTAGTGAACTTTCTTGCTCAATAATATCTAATGATCTCGAGATTAATTGATGCTTTTGAGAACGGTTTTTTATCTCCCTTTCAAGATCGTATATATCCTCAAGTAATTCTTGATGAATTAGTTTTAATTTACCTTGGATATTTTTCTCATTTATTCTTTCTTGATTCCAATTGTTAATAGACAAGGCTATTAATATACCAATAACCACTAGCACAATCTCTCCAATTGCATATTTAATGTACTTTACCATTTTGCCTTCAGAAAGTAATTTTTGTCTAATTTTTCTAAAAAATTTTATCATTGTTGGTTGCCTAGTTATAATGGTTTTTATAATCTGTAAATGAGATAAAATTTAAATTTTTTAATGTCTTACTTTCCTCATCTAATTTCTTAACATAAGCTTTAATATCGTTAGTCATTTTAATTAGTAATTGCGAAACTTTCTTTTTGCTCATGCTTTTGGTTTTACTAAGATGTTCTAAACCGGCAAACCAAGTCATTGGTGTATCAAATATTGAAAGCTGGTTTTCTCCAATTATTTTACCACTTGCATAAAATGAGCGTCTACTCTTATTGGGGCTGTTTATAGTAAACCCTTTAAGTTTAGAGGTTAAGTTTCTAATTTCAGGAATATCTTCAATGCGTTCAGGTAATATAATAAATACTTTAACCTTATTAAACTTGAAATTAGAACCATCTATATTTTCCGGGTTTTGAATAGACTTCATAAATTGAACTAAAAATTGCTCTACGTAAAGAATGGATAATATTTCCATACGCTTAGCTTTTTTATCTATACCCCTAAGAATAAGGAAGATGATAATGAGAATTAAAACCGTAATGATTGATTGGTAAATAACGTTTGATACTTGAAATAAACCCGATGTTAAAATTGCAATTACTGCAGATATAACAACATCTTTAATTATAGATAAAGTATTCATTATATATTGATTAGTATAAATGTAAAGTTACACTTTTTTACTAATCCTTAATTTTGAAACCCTTGTATTAATAAGTAGGTCTATTACTAATTATCTAATTCTTCTAAAAGTAAATTATAGTCATATTGTAAATCTTCATGAAGTGAGGCTATATATTTTTGTGCTAGTACTAATTGACGATTATACATATTTTGAAGTTGTGTACTGCCTTTTATACTTGGTTTGAAGTATTTTAGTTTTTGGCAAAAATAGAGTAGTAGTTCTACCTCAGTTTCTTTGTTTTGAGAATACCTAATATACTTCTTTATATTCTTAAGAACCTTCCTAATGCTTTTGCGAATGTAGTAATAGCTGTCACGGTTAATTATTTCAAACTCTTCATCAACGTAAGCTTTCACACTGTCAATGTAACCAGCTTCGTTTTCTGACTCAAACAATAAATAAGTAAGTAATTCTTTGTTTTCCTTTTTAAAGCGTGATAACCGTAAGCATAGTTTTATGAGCTCATCAGAAGATCTGTGCTTTAGCTCTTTTTTTATTGTAACAACTGATACAGCTTTCATAAAGTTAAAGTTCTAAAAGCAAAACTATGTTCTTTTTTTAAAACCGTCTATAGAATATTTTCCAGCTCCAACTAAAAATATAACAACATAGCAAATAAGGTATAAAATAGCTTTTTCCTTTTTACCAATAGGATCACTTAGGTGTATTACAAAGGCAGCAACAAACATGGTGATAATTGCCGGAATAGCAGCTAGTTTAGTTTTAAAACCAATAATAATAAAAAGTGGTGCAACTACTTCTCCAATTAATGTTAAAATAAGCGATGTTGTATCTCCAACTCCAAGGGGATCTGAAAATTTAATTGGTGTTTCAAATAATTTTGAAACTTTTGGTATTCCATGAGTAAACATTAGACCACCAGACCCAATTCTAAGAATTAATAGAGCAAGATCATTAAAATTTTTTGTCATCATTCTTTTAAAGATAAAATTATTTTAAAGTAGTTGTTATCTAAGTTTTGGGTATTCTGAAGGGTTAACCTCATGCATTACCGCATAAACCGCCTCAAAAATATCTTCGGTAGAAGGCTTAGAGAAATAATCACCATCATCACCATATGCAGGCCTGTGGGCTTTGGCAGTTAATGTTTTTGGCTGGCTATCTAAATATTCAAAGGCTTTTTGCTTATTAATTACCTCATCCAAAATATATGCAGAAGCACCTCCGGGAACATCTTCATCAATAATCATAACCCTATTGGTTTTTTCAATACTTTTTACAATATCATGATTTAAATCAAAGGGCAATAAAGATTGTACGTCAATCACTTCAGCATCAATACCAACACTTAATAATTCTTTGGCGCTTTTTTCAACTAAGCGTAGAGTTGAACCATAAGACACAAGGGTTATATCTGTACCCTTTTTAACTGTTTCAACAACTCCAATGGGTGTTTTTAGGTTGCCTAAATTATTTGGCATTTTTTCTTTAAGTCTGTAACCATTAAGACATTCCACAACAATAGCTGGATCATCTCCTTGTAATAAGGTGTTATAAAAGCCAGCCGCTTTGGTCATATTTCGTGGAACCAGTAAGTTAATTCCTCTGGTTAAACCAAGTATGCCACCCATTTGAGATCCAGAGTGCCAGATACCTTCTAATCTATGACCTCTGGTTCTAATTATTAATGGTGCTTTTTGTTTTCCTTTAGTTCTATAGTGAGTTGTAGCAAGATCATCACTTATAGTTGGCATTGCGTAAAGAATATAATCTAAGTATTGAATTTCAGCTATAGGACGTAAACCCCTAAGAGCCATTCCAATACCTTGACCAATTATGGTTGATTCTCTAATTCCAGTATCGGCAATTCTTAGTTCGCCATATTTGGCCTGTAACCCCTCTAAACCCTGATTTACGTCTCCTATTGTTCCGGTATCTTCACCAAACACCATTGCTTCTGGATAGTTATTGAAAATAGCATCAAAATTATCTCTTAAAATTATTCTACCATCAACAAGCTGAGCATCTTCATTATATGTTGGCTTAATTTCTTTAATTCTGGTATTAGAAAGAGCCGTTTCAGAAAATAAATGCGAGCTAAACTTTGGTTGAGTTTCTTCAAACATGGCATCAATCCAATTTGCTAGCTTTTCCTTTTCATTACTATTTTCACCAATAGTATAGCGTAATGCCTTTCTAGCATGAGATAAAATATCTTTTTTTGTGGGTTCATCAACAGAAATTAAACTTTCCTTAAGCTTTGATATAAAGACACCATTAGCAGATTTAGACTCCAGTTGAGTTAACAGGGATATTAAATCTGTTTTAATTTTTATAATTGGTCTTAGAAATTTATTCCATGCATTCTTTTTTGCTTCTCTAACCTCTCTTTTAATAATTCTTTCAAATTCTATTAGCTCTTCGTTAGTTGAAATACCACTTTCAATAATCCATTCGCGCATTTTAATATTACAATCATGCTGTCTTTCCCAATCTAACCTATCACCACTTTTATATCGTTCATGTGAACCAGAAGTAGAATGGCCCTGTGGTTGAGTTAACTCTAAAACATGAATTAAAATTGGAACATGCTCTTCTCTGGCAATTTCACCTGCTTCTTGAAAAGTTTCTACTAAATTAGCATAATCCCAACCTTTAACTCTTAAAATTTCATAGCCTTTACTATCCTTATCTCTCTGGAAACCTTTTAAAATTTCTGATATATCTTCTTTGGTTGTTTGGTGTTTGGCATGTACAGAAATACCATACTCATCATCCCAAATACTAATTACCATTGGAACCTGTAAAACACCAGCGGCATTAATCGTTTCAAAGAAAAGACCTTCACTTGTACTAGCATTTCCTATAGTGCCCCAAGCCACTTCATTTCCATTAATTGAAAAGTTCGTTGGTTTTATATCAGGTATTTCTCTAAATACTTTTGAAGCCTGAGCTAAACCTAATAGTCGAGGCATTTGTCCGGCTGTACATGAAATATCTGCGCTTGAATTGTATTGCTTTGTTAAATCTTTCCAATTACCATTTTCATCTAAGCTATGGGTAACAAAGTGACCTCCCATTTGCCTTCCGGCTGACATTGGTTCTAATTTTATATCGGTATTGGCATATAAACCAGAGAAGAACTGTTCTACACTAAGTTCTCCTAAAGCCATCATAAAGGTTTGGTCTCTATAGTATCCAGAACGCCAATCGCCTTTTTTAAAAGCTTTAGCCATGGCTAGTTGAGGAATTTCTTTTCCGTCTCCAAAAATCCCAAATTTGGCTTTTCCTGTTAATACTTCCCGCCTTCCTAATAAACTACATTCTCTACTTCTAACAGCTATTTTATAATCATTTATGACTTCTGTTTTAAAGTCTTCAAATGAGATGTTTTTTAAATCAGGAATACCTTGCATATTTGGAACATTTTTGCCAATGCAAAAGTAGTTAAAGTTTCCCTTTTTAGCAATTAAACAAAAGGATAAATACTTACAATAAGTTTAATAATTGTTAAAATATTGTGAAAAAAATAGGTATTTATCATTAAAAACAAAGAATTACTGAAAAAAGGTTAAAAACATATGGTTTAAAACCATTTTCTTCTGAATAATCCAAGCAATACTTTGGGGTCTGCTGTAAACTTAAATCTAATCTTTTGGTCATAGTTAGGTTGACCTATTTCCCATCCTAAATTAGAATAAACGGGAAAGTATATCTCGAAGTAATCAGTAACTAAATTTAATCTTATACCAGAGTCATACACAAAATGTGCAGAATCATGTTTGTTTTTTACAATTCCAATATCACCATAGGCTAAAACATATTTCCAAAGTGTGGTACTGGCATTGAGAGTAGACATCCATTGGTTTGCAAAAGGAAAATCTAATTTTGATTTAAATCCTCCTTCAGCAGTAATATACTGTTGACTAAATATTCCAGTAGCTTCTGATCTGCCCAGATATGAATAATCAAATAGATAATCAGTAGGTCTATCTAAAGCAAAACTAAAATAGTTTGAATTACCTGTGTTGTTTTTAAAAAAGGCACCTGTAAACAATCTTAAGTTTAGCTGTCTATTACTTTCAAACAGCTTTCTATATTCATAGTTGAATGCTATTTTGCTAAAATTTTTGGCAACCTGAAAATCTACATACCATTTATTAAAATTTATCAAATTATCATTTGAATCAATATATCGTACATTGAAAATTCCATAGTTGGGTTCACTAGAAGTTAAAATATTGTTTTCGTCTCTATCTCGGTTTATGTCAATATATCTAAAGATTAGAGACTGTCTTTTATTTGATCGGAAATCAGTCGCTTCTCTAAACATAAAAGATAAACTTGGTGTAATTTGTCTTACAAAAAGGTTTTCTGCATATGAAGAATACCCAGCACCTATACCATAAATTAAATGATATAATTTTGAGTTTTCAAAATAATGTGAATTAGAAACAAAACCTGACCCTGTAATGGATTTAGATTTAAATGCATATTGCGGTTCAATCCTATAGTTAAGTAGTTTTCTTAGAACTGTTTTATTGTAAATTCTTGTTCCTATAGTAAGTCCATCATAAATATTATTAAATTCAGCCACAGGCATAAAAAATACTTGATTATAATGAGGATCTTCAATATCTTGAAAAACTCTGAACTGCAATGGTTTATTGTTAAAAAAGAAACCTTTTAGGGATTTCCAGTTATCCCTCACGTTAATTTCAGGAATTACTTTATTGTAATTTAAAACAAGTTTGTTAGCATTACTTTTTGGAATTGATAGTGTTTTGCTACCAGATATATTTTCTACCCATGTTTTAGAAATTATACTATCATCTTTTAAAGCAAACAACGAGATAGGCATATTGTTATCTCTTTTGTTTTTAATAGTAAGGGTTATAGAATCTTCTGTTTTTATAACTTTCTTAATTTTAAAATCAATTTTTTTCCTTGTATCCAAATAATCATTAAAAAACCAATCTATATTTTTACTGGTTTTTGATTTTAAATAAGACTCAAACTCCTTGGTAGATGTTTGTTTTAACTTGTTTTCTCTAACGAAGGCAGCCAAACTTTTTTCAACTGTATCCTTATTAATAAAATCATCTAAATACCTAAACCCAATACCAGCTTTGTATTTACTTGCAATATTTGCATTAAATTTTAATAAAGAGTCTTTTGGTAAAGTAAGCTTTTGGTCCCTATTTGTTCTTGCCATAAGCATAAAAACAAGTATATATTTATCATTAAATTTCATATCTGAAATATGAAATGACCTCACACCCCAAATGTCAGCAAACGATCCTAGAAACTTCATATCTGGATAATGAACATCAATATATTTCATTAAGTAATATATTTGTATACCATCTAACAACCATTGTTCTTCACGGGGGTTTATAATTAGAGAGTTTTCTAAATAATTTTGAAGTGCAATTTTTAATATTTTTAACTCATATTGAAAGTGATTTGGGTAAGGTTTAATAAAGCTTGGAAGAAAATTTAAGCCATATAAAGGGTTTTTATCATAATCAATTTGTGTTAGTAAAAGCTTTTTATGAGGGTAGTCTCCCAAATTGATTGTTAAAAAATCAAGTACTTTTTCTGTTATGAGTACTTTATCAATTACTTCAAGACCTTCATCGCTTATACTAGATACTAAAGAAAAGTCTTCGTTTTGAATAGTATTAAAATCCTTGGTTTTTCTTAAAAACAATTTTGTATTCTTTCTATCATTGCCAAATAGCGTGATATTTTGGTATTTTTTATTTTGCTTTAAGTTTTTAGAATCTAATTCGGAAGTTAGTTCAAAACCTAAGGGGTAATTTATTTCTAAAGTAAGATTAGCTTTGGGTATATATAAATCATCTAAGTTTTTGTTACTATAGTAGTTCCATATCCCATTATTGTATACTGTAGGGGTTATGTACCAATAGCGCAAATTAATATTTCCTTTTTCAGTAATACCATATTTTGTAAACTTATCATTTGGTATTTGAACAATGTTCTGTAAAGTAATTTTGTAATATTCTCCTGGTTTTAAAGGTTGTCTTAATTCTACCTTTATCACATCAGGATGATTTTCGAGCTCACAGTACTCTAAGTATTCTTTATCTTGAGAAATTGATGTAACTATAGAATACCCTCTATCTTTATTTTTGGCTAAATGAAAATCATTATTAAATTCATCTGCAATACGCTCTGCAAGAGGCGTGCTTTTAGTTGAAAAACTATTGGCCCAATTATTTAAATAGATGGTCTTTAAAGTGTCTTTTGAAGTATTTTGGTATTGAATAGTTTGAAAAATTGAAATTTTATTTTTTTCAACATCAAAGTCTGCCTTAAGATCAATTTTATTCTGACCAAAATTAGAAAAGCATGTAATGCTAAATAAAAAATAAATTAGGAAACGAAAATTCAAAGTTTACAAAACATTTTAGATTAAAATTCACTTAAGGCAACGCAATATATAAAAATATGTTGGTGAATAATTTCAGCATTAAAAAGTGCTTTTATATTAAACAGTTTAATAGGTGAAATTACTAACTAAAAATTAGGACTTAATTGAGATTCTTTATAAAATTCATCTAGAATAGCAGTTACTTCTTCAGGAGAATCTACCAAATGAATAAGATCTAAATCATTAGGGCTAATGTTTCCAAAGGAATTTAACAATGTTTTTTTAATCCAATCTAATAATCCTTCCCAAAACTCTGTGCCCACAAGTATAATGGGGAATTTCCCAATTTTATGTGTCTGTATTAGCGTTAGAGCCTCAAAAAGCTCATCAAGTGTACCAAAACCACCAGGCATAACCACAAATCCCTGCGAATATTTTACAAACATTACTTTACGAACAAAAAAGTAATCAAAATTTAAGTTCTTGTCATGGTCTAGATATGGGTTGTCATGTTGTTCAAAAGGTAATTCAATATTTAATCCGACAGAGGTTCCTCCTGCTAAATGAGCGCCCTTATTACCTGCCTCCATAATTCCTGGTCCGCCACCAGTAATAACTCCATATCCAGCTTCTACAATTTTTTCGGCCACATCAACCGTAAGTTTATAATACTTGTGGTCTGGTTTTGTTCTAGCTGATCCGAAAACCGAAACACATGGGCCTATTTTACTCATGCTTTCAAAGCCATTAACAAATTCTCCCATGATTTTAAAAATAGCCCAAGAGTCATTCGTTTTTATCTCATTCCAACCTTTATGATGAAGTTCTTTTCTCATATTTTATTATTATAAATGGTTTTGTTATTACCTGAATATTAATAGTTTTTCTGCTCCTAAAAAGCTAATTTAATTCTTTTTTAAGGAATTTGGCAGTATAACTTTTTTTGTGTTTAATTACTTCTTCAGGAGTACCTTCAACAACAATTTGTCCTCCCCCTTTACCACCTTCATATCCAATATCAATTATGTGATCTACAGTTTTAATGACATCCAAATTATGTTCTATAATCAATACAGTATTACCTTTGTCCGCTAGTTTGTTAAGAACTTGCATAAGAACTCTAATATCTTCAAAATGTAAACCAGTAGTTGGCTCATCTAAAATATAAAAGGTATTCCCGGTATCCCGTTTACTTAATTCTGTTGCTAATTTGATGCGCTGTGCTTCACCGCCTGAGAGTGTAGTGCTCTGTTGTCCTAAGGTAATATAACCTAAACCAACATCTTGAATAGTTTTTAGTTTTTTATAAATTTTAGGAATATGCTCAAAGAATTCTACAGCCTCATTAATGGTCATATTTAACACATCACTAATGGATTTGCCTTTGTACCTTATTTCCAGAGTTTCTCTATTGAATCTTTTGCCTTGGCAGGTTTCACATTCTACATAAACATCAGGTAGAAAATTCATTTCTATAACTCGCAAACCTCCACCTTGACAGGTTTCGCAACGACCACCTTTTACATTAAAGCTGAACCTGCCAGCTTTATAACCACGTATCATAGCTTCTGGTATTTTAGCAAATAAGG